>JAUWAH010000123.1 GCA_030602145.1 Desulfobulbus sp. | reverse complement strand
GTCGTCGAGTTCGGCGGCCACGTCCACCGGGGTGGCGTGCAGGCTGAGGTTGCGCTCCGTTCGCTCGTACCAGCAGGTATGGCGGATCTCCTCAGGGGGCAGGTCGGTGAACTGTTCCGCGGTGATCATCTCCAGGCGTGCGGCGAGATCCCGGGCCCGTTCGGCATACGATGGCCAGGGGGGCGTCTCGCCGGTTTTTTCCTCCAGACAGACGGCCAAATGGTACAGGGCGCCGCTCAATTCAGCGCGCAGGCCGTCGATTTCGGGATATTCGGCGAGCAGTTCCTGAAGCACAAACCGTCCCCTGGCTTCGGGGAAACCTTCAATGAACCGGTCCATGGCCGCGTTGAGGAGACGAACACTCAGGAGAATAGCCGCTCTCGCCGGTTCGGAGAGTTCGCCACCGGCGCTGCGCTCCACGTCGCCGCACAGGTCGACGATCTGCAAACGGGAAAAGCTGAAACCGAAAAAGGTGGTGGCCACCGATTCGATATGGTGGGCCTCGTCGAAGATGACGGTTTCGTAACGGGGCAGGACCTCGCCGAAGCCGGTCCTCCGGATGGCCAGGTCGGAAAAGAGCAGGTGGTGATTGACGATCAACAGGCGACTGGCAGCGGCATCCCGGCGCAGCCGGTTGAGGAAGCAGCCGGCGGATTCGGGGCAGTCGGCGCCCAGGCAGGCGTGGGACTGGCAGCAGATCGTCTGCCAGAGCGGGGAGCCAGCGCCGAGCCAGGTCAAGTCGCTGCGGTCGCCGTGCACACTGGTTTCGATCCATCGCTCGATGGCCTCTTCCTCGCCGCCGGCCGCCAGGTTTGCCTGGCCGGCTGCCTGGAGCTGACGCCAGCGGTGCAGGCAGAGATAATTCTGTCGTCCCTTGACGCAGAGTGCCTTGAGTTCGGGATCGATATGGTGCTGAAGAAAGGGGATTTCCCGGTGGAGAATCTGGTCCTGCAGGTGGCGGGTGTTGGTGGAGACCACCACCCGATGCCCGCTGAGGACGGCGGGGATCAGGTAGGCAAGCGTCTTGCCCAGGCCGGTGGCCGCTTCGATCACCAGGCAGGCGGCCCGGTCGGAACCGCTTTCCCCGCCATCGACCAGCAGCCGGTGGACCGCCTCCGCCATCTCCAGTTGACCGGGTCGGAACTGATAGGGAGCAAGGCAGCGGGCCAGCAGGCCTTCTGGGCCGAAGTAGTTATCCATGTTCAGCCGACGACAGGATGTCGCTGACGATCTCGACCACCTGGGGTGACGGATCGTTACGCAGGGGCGACAGGGCAGCCAAACCTCTCTGGGCGCCGATGATGCCCAGGGCGCTGGCCGCGTCGCCCCGAACCCATTCGACGGAATGGGCCAACCGTTCGATCAGGCCATCGATGGCCAGGTCAAGATGGTGGGGATGGGTTTCGACCAGATGTTCGAGAAGCACCAGGACGCCGACCCGCACCGCGAATCGCTCGTCTTCGAGCAGTTGCCCGGTCCAGGCCAGGTAGCGGGGTTCCTGGCGGACCATGGCGAGGATGTTGTCCACGTGGCCCATGTTGAGGAAGTCGGCGATGACGGCCAGCAGTTCCTCGTCGCTGACCCCGGCTGCGGCGGATGAACGGTTGTGTTGGTGCGCCATGGGGAACCTGTCGGTGCTGTTTTTTGTGTGTCCATACCACGGCCGATGGCGGGCGGCACCGCGAGAGTGGTGTGGCGACTGCTTGACACCGGTTTTGTTCGCGGGTAGAAAACAGACAATGACGTACAAACAAAGACAACACATAAGGGGGACCGGAACATGATCGAGCGCCGTCTTGTGCCCCCTCCCTCGGCCGTGGTCGAGGAAGATTTGCTTGAAGGGGACGAATGCATCGTCATCGTCGACGATTTTGCCGACATCGTCGGTCTGGTCCAGGAATTTTTGCAGCAGCGCGGTTTAGCGGCGGTCACCGCCGGTTCCGCCGCCGAGCTGCGTCGCCGCCTGCAGGAACACAAGGCGGCCCTGGTGCTGTTGGATATCGGTCTGCCCGACGGTGACGGCATCGCCCTGCTGCCCGAGCTGAAGCAGCATGATCCCGATCTGGCGGTGATCATGCTCACCGCGGTTACCGACCTGCAGACGGCGCTGGCCTGTCTCCGCTACGGCGCCGACGACTATCTCGCCAAGCCGGTCCAGTTCACCGATCTGTTGGCCACCCTGCGCCGGGTTCTGGAAAAACGGCGGCTGACCATCCGCAACCGCCGCTACCAGCGCCAGATCGAACAGGCCAATTTTCGCATCCAACTGGCCCACGAACTGGCCATGAAGATGAACACCGCCTACCTGAGCACAACCGAGCTGGACGAGATCCTCCACGCCATCCTGGTGGGGATTACCGCCGAGGAGGGTTTGCAGTTCAACCGCGCTTTCCTGGCCCTGTTCGACGAATCGGGGGCCGTGCTCGAAGGCAGGTTGGCCATCGGTCCAGGTAACCGGGAGGATGGCAACCGTATCTGGCAGGATGTCCGGGAGCGGCAATTGGGTCTGCACGATCTCCTCACCCGCATGCACGAGGAGGGCAACGTGGAGGTCAACCGCATCGTCCATGCCCTCAAGGTCGAGGCCATGGACAGCGATCACCTCCTGATCCGGGCGGTCCGCACCCGGGAGTCGATGAACGTGGTCGACGGCCGGTGCGCCTATCCGGTTTCCCTTGAGCTGCTCGGCCTGTTGGAGGAGGACAGCTTCGTGGTGGTGCCGCTGTTCTCTCCCAGCCGGGCCCTGGGGGTGCTCATCGCC
Source organism: Desulfobulbus sp. (assembly GCA_030602145.1). Classification (GTDB taxonomy): domain Bacteria; phylum Desulfobacterota; class Desulfobulbia; order Desulfobulbales; family Desulfobulbaceae; genus Desulfobulbus. The sequence goes on along the minus strand of JAUWAH010000123.1, from coordinate 4,225 downwards.
GACCATTATGTCAGTCGCGGCCCGATCACCGAGGAGCAGATTCACGCCCTGGAGAGCTTTGCCAGCCAGGCGAGCCTTGCCATCGAGCACTGCCACCTCTACACCACCATGCAGCGCAAGCTCAGGGAGTTGGAGGAAGTGACCGGCGAACTGCAGAAAAACAAGGATCTGCTGGTGGAGGCCGAACGCTACTCCGCCCTCGGCCACATGGCGGCGCAACTGGCCCATTCCATCCGCAACCCGATCACCGCCATTGGCGGCACCGCCAGGCTGCTGGCCCGCAAGATCGACAACAAGGAGTGGCTCCAGTTCCTTTCCATGATGGCCGGCGAGGCCGAAAAGATCGAAAAAACCCTTGAGGATCTGTTCAACTTCGTCGAGCAGGTCAAACCGGTCCGTGTGCCGACCCGGTTGCTGCCGCTGATCCGCAAATCACTCCTCCTCCATTTCAAGGCTCTCAACGAGCAGTCCATCCGCCAGGTCCTGGTGCTGCCGGACGAAGATCCCCTGGTCGAGGTGGATGGCCGCCAGATCCAGCAGGCCCTGGTCCACCTGATCCGCAACAGTGTCGAGGCAATGCCGCTGGGCGGCGAATTGACCGTTGAGGTGGTTCGGGAGGGTGAGCGGGTGCGGATCGACATCGGCGACACCGGCATGGGCATGAGCCGGGAGAACCTGGAACATGCCGTCGACCCCTTCTTTACCACCAAGATGATCGGCGCCGGCATGGGCCTGACCCTGGTCAAGCGGATCATCGAGGATCACGGCGGCGACCTGGTTCTGGCCGGCGGTCGCACCGGCGGGATGACAGCGACGATTTTTTTGCCGGTTTCGGCCTGAGACGATGGAGGGTGTTGAGGTTTTCGTCCAAGGTGTTGAGGGTTGGGCTGGTCTGGTTCGACCGGAGGGAGAAATCTCTGTTCTTGACTGACGAGATTTCGCGCTGTCCCATGAAATGCACGAAAATGTGTTGACTTCCGTGTCAAGCTGAACCCTTGTACCCACCTCTGCGAGGTGTTGACAGGCGCACCAATAAAAAAAGAGGCGGGGGAAAACCCCGCCTCTTTGGTTGTTGCTTGCTTATTGAGCTGATCTTAGAACTTCAACTCAAACCGGGAGAGGGCACCGAAGGCGCCGTCGTCTTCAGGAGTAAAACCGTTGACGGTCTCGAATTCCGGCTTCAGGTAACCAGCGGAGAAGAACACATCTGCTCCCTTGCTGATGGTGTACTGAAGGACTGCCGAAACTTCCCAGGCATTGTCGATTTGCCAGGCGTTGTTCACTGCAGCTGCAACGGTGGTGGGGCCTTCGCCATTGGGTCCCCTGGTATCCCATGCTTCAACATCGGCATAGACTAGGTTACCGGTCAGCTTGAGGGACTCGCTGATGGAGTACTCGGCCACCAGGCCTGCCCACAGCCAGTCTCCACCATCGCCGATGCGCATGGCGGTGATGCGGCTGTTATCCGAGGAACCGAGCATGACAAAACCGAAGGCCCTATCCGGAGTGAAACCGCCGTCAGTGAAACCGAGGTTCAAACCGATGTTCAGCTTGTCGACCTGGTAGTTGGGGAAGACGTAGCCGCCCCAGCCTACATCGTCAGAACCGATCCGGTCGGCGGTAGCTGAAGTTGTATATGCGCCATCGAAGTCGTCTTCCCAGGCGTTGAAGTTATTGAGGCCGGAATCGGTGACCGCCAACTCACCAACAAAGCCGAAAGCGCCGCTGCGGCCGATAGTGTAGATGGAACCGAAGAAGCCGTCGTTCTTGTAGTTCAGGCCAGGAGTGATGTTGTCTTCGAGCCGCTCGTCATTCTGATAGCCGAGCATGCCGCCCAGAGTCCAGTCCTTGTTGATCTTGCCCTTGGCGTGGATACCGTAGCGGATGGCGTCGTTGTCATCACGGCGATTTTGATTGGTTGTGGCATAGTTGCCAGACTCTTCCATCCACTCGATGAACGGATTGACAGTGACGCCTCCAATCTTCCAGATACCGCGACCACCGGTCAGATGCACGTCGTCATAGAAGAAGTTGTGGGTGGCACCCAGCGGGCCGTAGGTGGACCTGTACTTACCTAGTTCCAGGGTGAAATCGTCGCCGAAGGGAATACCGACATGGGCGATGTCTACCCAGATATTGTTCTGGGCAAGGTCGTTCGGATTAGGATCGGTATCCAGGTCGCCCATCAGGCTTTCATACATACGGATACGGGCTTTGGCATAAGCGCCACCGGCAGCGGTACCGGTGATGTTCAGGCGGACACGGGAATCCATGTCGGTCCGGCCGCTGTCGGTGTTGCTGTTGCCGAAGTCATAGTCTTCGCTGGTATAACCCAACCGAACACGGGCATCGCCACTCAGAGCCACGCCGGGCTTGATTTCCGCCTTCTTGGCCGGAGCGGCAGCGGCCGGCTCGGTGGTCGGGAAGTGGATGGCGTGAACCGTGGCGGCCGGGCCACTGACCAGCATCAGGGCTGCGCCTGCTACAAGTACTTTCTTCATATTCCTCTCCTTTTTGTCGATGGTTGGTTGCCGGTTTCCCCGACAACGAGAAACCTGTTTAGATGGAATTCTATGCGTCCACGATAGAGTAAGATTACCTAGTCGTCAAGTTTTTTTTACTCCCGGTAAAAAAAATTTTACCAACAATTGTAGCTCTATGTCCTTGAAAAGGGGATAGAGTCAACATTCAGGCACCGGCACAACGTTCACTTTACCCGCAGGGTATAGCTGTTTAGGTGGGTGGTTGCCGATTGCCAGAAGACAAAAGGGTAGCTGGTCTGGGCTTCGGCGAACAGGATATGATACTCGCCGCTGCCGCTCCCGCCATTGATTACCTGATAGTTGGCCATGTATCCCGGTAATTTCTTAGTCTCCCACAACCGGACCAGACTGAACCGTTCCCACTTGAAAGCGGCCAGGGAACTGCCGTCGAAATAGCGGAGATTGGGCATAAAGGTGACGGTCTCCAGCCGGTTGCGGCCGACCAGGATATCGTTGATGCCGTCGCCGTCGAGATCGGCGACCACGATCCGGGTCCGCACCCACCTGGTTTCCCGTTCCGACATAGCAGCGTTGCTGGGACTGGTCAGGGTGCCGAAAAAGTTGTTGCTGGCGCCGAAAAGGTCAGGACTGGTCCAGCGCACCGTGCCGGCCGTATCGTACAACTGCAGACGATGATCGCTGCTGATGGCAACCACGACCTTGTTGCCGCTGCCGTCCAGATCCGCCAGGACAAAGTCGAAGATGCTCAACCCCTGCGGCACGTTGAGTTTTTGACCCTCGGTCAGGGTATTGTTTGGCCCCAGGGTCAGGAAATGGATGTCGCCGCCGCCCAGATCGCCGGCCAGGCTGGACTGGCCGATCAGCACCGGCGGTTCCCCGGGAGAGGTCATGGTCCGCAGGTACCAGCGGGCACGCTCAAAGAGGAAGGACACCTTCTTGCCATCCCACTCCAGGGCCGAGGAATCGGGGAGGTCCTGATTGGAGGCGCTGATGTAGATTTCCTGAAGGCCGTTCTTGTTGAGGTCGCCCAGGGTGACCGAGTGGTAGCGGAGATGATTGGGCAGGTTGACCGTGGCCAGCATGCGGAACTGGCCGTCGTCGACCCGGTAGATCATCAGGCTCGATTTGGTGAGCAGGACGATCTCCTCCCTGCCGTCGCCGTTCAGGTCGCCGGCGTTCATGTCCATGGTTTCCACGCCAATGGCCCGGCTGCGGAAGGTGGCGGCCAGTTCGAACGGCCCGCCGGCCTCGAGGCCGGTGCTCATGCCGGCGATCTGTCCTTCGCGAAAGGCCCGTTCCGGGTGGGCGGTGTGGAGGGCGGCTAAACCGCCGGGCTGTTTGGCGGTGGCCCGCATCTCGGGTCGCTCCACCTTGAATACCGCGGCGCTGATGTCCCAGGCCAGGTCGTCGACCGCGGTCATGGCGTCGTCGACGGCGTTGAAGCTCTGGACGAATTTTTTGGGAGTCTGGCCGGTGGCCTGGGAGAAGACATAGCTGGTCAGTTCGAACTGGTTGCTCTTGGGGGCCAGTGAACCGATGACCAGATAATCGGCGCCGGACTGGCGCAGTTGCTGACTGAAGGCCGCATGGTCGCCGGATTTGAGTGCCTTGGCCATCTGTTCGGAAACCGGACCTTGGGCCATGGCCGCCACATTGGCCCGAGTGGCGAGCCGGCTGGCCAGGGTGCTGGCCAGACCGTTCTTGAGATAGGTATAGGAACC
>JAUWAH010000001.1 GCA_030602145.1 Desulfobulbus sp. | reverse complement strand
GTCGTCGCTGGTCGACCGTTTTTTTAGTGACCGAAGCGGGCCGAGCGCGTAGTATACCAATCGGCGCCGAAGCCGTTGTCGCGCTTCAACAAACGGTCGACAGCCTGTCACCGGTTCCCTGGGATTTTGACGTCTTCGCGGGAGGAACGGGCCATGGACAGCACCCATCAGGAGGCAACGCGGGCTCATTCGTACGATCCGGCCGGCCACGATCCGGTTGGCTACCTGACCGTTGCCGACAACGATCTCATCCTGGAAGCCAATTCCGCCGCCGCCCGCCTGCTGGGGATTCATCCCGTCTCGCTGGTCAACCAGCCGCTTTCCCGATTCCTGTTTCCCGACGACCAACCTCTCCCCCGCCCGGAAGATACCGACCGGCAGGATGCCGGCGACAGTGCCTGGCATCAGTGCGAGTTGCGCCTGGTGCGGCCCGACGGCACCATCTTCTGGGGACGGCTGTCGATGACCCGCCGTTTTCGTTTCGACGGCCTGGTCGTCTGCCGGATCGCCCTACGCGACATTTCCGACCAGAAGCAGGCCGAGGCGGTCATAGCGGCCCGTCTGCGGCTGTTGAAGGGTGCCGATGGCCTGTCGTTGACCCGGTTGCTGCAAGCCACCCTGGACGAGGCCGAAATCCTCACCGGCAGCACCATCGGGTTCTGCCATTTCCTCGAACCCGATCAAACCACCCTGTCGCTGCAAGCCTGGTCGAGCAACACCCTGGCCCGGATGTGCCAGGCCGAGGGGTCGGGGCGCCACTACCCGGTCAGCCATGCCGGCGTCTGGGTGGACTGTCTCCACGAACGACGGCCGGTGATCCACAACGATTACGCATCGCTGCCGCACCGCAAGGGGTTGCCGCCTGGTCATGCTCCGGTGATGCGCGAGCTGGTGGTGCCGGTCACGCGCGGCAAGGATGTGGTCGCCCTGCTCGGCGTCGGCAACAAGCCGGTACCCTACACCGACCAGGATGTTGCCGCCGTCGCCACCCTGGCCGATCTCGCCTGGGACATCACCGAGCGCAAGCGCGCCGAGGAGGCCCTGCGGGAGAGCGAGGAGCGTCATCGCCTCCTGTTCGAAGCCGCCACCGACGCCCTGTTCCTGCTCGACAGCGAGGCCTTGCGGGTGGTCAAGGCCAACAAACGGGCGGTCGACCTGTACGGATACAGCCGGGATGAGCTGCGTGCCCTGAGCTACCTCGACATCTCCGCCGAGCCCGATGTCTCCCGGCAGCGCATTCAGGAGGCGCTGGCCGACACCAGCCGCCTGATCGAGGTGCCGCTGCGCTGGCACCGCAGAAAGGACGGCAGCACGTTTCCGGTGGAAATAACCGCCCGCACCATTCCCCTCCAGGGCCGGCAGACCGTGTTCGTTGCCGTGCGCGACATTTCCAAGCGCAAGGCGGCCGAGGCGGCCCTGGCCGAAAGCGAGGAACGGCGTCGGCTCGACCAGGAGGCGGCCAATGCCCGACTCAGGGAACAGACCGAGAACCTCGCCTCCATCTACAAGGTGCTCGACAGTGTCGGCCTGATCGTCTGCGAGCTGGTCGACAACGATGCCCGCATCGCCATCTTCAGCTCCGGGGCGGAGAACCTGTTCGGCTGGCGGGAGGAGGAGGTGATCGGCCGCTCCATCGGCCTCATCTATCCGGCCGAGTTCGGGGGGCTTATTCCCGGCCGGGTGGAGCGGTTCAGGCAGGGGCGGTCGATGCAGTCCTTCGATATGGTCCTCGCCCGCCGAACCGGGGAGCGGTTTCCGGCGGTGGTTTCGGTCCATCCCTTTGACTGCCGCCATGGCTGCTACTGCAAGGTGATCGGCGTGTTCCGCGACATCTCCGAGATCAAGCGCATCCAGATGGAACTGGAGGCCATCAACGAGGAACTGGAGCGGAGGGTGGAGCAGCGGACCAAGGAGCTGCAGGAGACCCAGAAACAGTACCTGCACGCTGAAAAGCTCTCCGCCATCGGCAAACTCTCCGCCTCCATTGCCCATGAGTTCAACAATCCGCTCCAGGGCATTCTCTCCATACTCAAGGGGTTGAGGAAACGGGCGATCCTTGAGGAGGAGGACCGGGCACTGCTCGAGGCGGCCATCGGCGAGTGCGACCGGATCAAGGAGTTGATCCGCAGTCTCCAGGATTTCAACCGACCCTCCTCGGGGCGGACCGTGCTGATGGATGTGCACAAGGCGCTCGACTCCATGCTGCTCCTGCACAAGAACGATTTCAAGAACAAGCGGATCGCCGTGGAGCGGAACTATGCCGACCGGCTGCCGCAGATCATGGCGGTGCCCGACCAGATCAAGCAGGTGCTGCTCAATCTGCTCACCAACGCCGCCGACGCCTGCCGTCAGCCCGGCGGCGTCATCACCGTGACCACCCGGAAGGAGGGGGAACGGGTGGAGGTGGCCATCCGGGACAACGGCATCGGCATCAAACCCGAGGAAATGGGGCTGATCTTCCAGCCGTTCTACACCACCAAGCCGGCGGTCAAGGGGACCGGCCTGGGGCTGTCGGTGAGTTACGGCATCGTCAAGAGCCATGGCGGCGAGATCCGCGTCGTCAGTCAGCCGAATCAGGGGGCCACCTTCACCCTGATGCTGCCGATCAAGGGCCGGCCCGAAACCGATGGAGACGGCCAGGTGACGGCCGCCGTGACCCCATCGCTGTGCGGGCGGGCGGAGGCCGACCCGGAGGAGGAGGGACAATGGAGCGACAAACCGAGGCCATGACCGCCATTCTCTTTGTCGACGACGAAGAGGTGATCCGCAAATCCTTCGTCCGCGAACTGGAGATGGAGGGGTTCAAGGTCACCGCCGTCGCCGGCGGCGAAGAGGCCATCGAGGCTCTGCGCGCCCACGGCTACGACATCGTGGTCACCGACCTGATGATGCCCGGCATCGACGGGTTCGGCGTGCTTAAGGCAGCCAAGCAACTGGCGCCGCTCACCGGGGTGATCATCCTCACCGGATATGGCGACATGGGATCGGCCATCGATGCCCTGCGGCTCGGTGCCGACGACTTCACCCTCAAGCCCTGCGAGATCGAGGAACTGATCTTCCGCATCCGCCGCTGCCTGGAGAAGCGCAGCCTGCTGCAGCGGCTGGCCGAACAGAACCGGCGCCTGGAGGAAGAGGTCGCTCGCCGCACCCTGGTCGAGCAGGAGCTGGTGGCCAGCGAATCCCGGTTCCGCCTGGCCCTGGACGCCAGTTCCAACGGTGTCTGGGACCGCAACCTGGTGAGCGGCGAGGTCTATTTCGGCGAAAACTGGCATCGTACCCTCGGTTATGCGGACGGCGACGAGATCGGCGGCGAAACCTTCGAATCGCTGCTCCATCCCGACGACCGGCCACGGGTGCTGGCCCTGCGCGAGGCCCATGTCCGGGGCAAGACCGACCGCTATGAGGCGGAGTTCCGGATCCGCAACAAGGCCGGCGGCTGGCAGTGGATGCTGTCACGGGGACAGGCGGTGGTCCGCGATGGTCGGGGCAGAGCCCTGCGGGTCATCGGCACCCATACCGACATCACCCGCCTCAAGCAGGTCGAGGCCGAGCTGGAGGGCGCCCGTGCCGACCTGGAGAAGCGGGTGCGGGAACGGACCGAGGAGTTGTCCCAGGCCAATATCGCCCTCACCGTGCTGCTGAAAAAAAGGGAGGGCGACCAGGCCATCCTGGCCGAACAGGTGATGGCCAACACCGCCAAGCTGGTGGAGCCCTTTCTCGACCGGCTGGCGGACAGCGGCCTCAACGGCCCCCAGCGGGAGCTGGTCGACATCCTCCGTGCCAGCATCAAGGAGTTGACCTCGCCCTTTGCCCGCGAATTTTCCAGCAAGCTGATCCGGCTCACCCCGGTGGAGATCCAGGTGGCCAACCTGGTCAAGCTGGGCAAGCGCACCAAGGAGATCGCCGCCATCATGCATCTTTCTCCGGGCACCATCTCCATTCACCGCAAGAACATCCGCAGGAAACTCGATCTCACCCACCGCAAGACCAATCTGCAAACCATGCTCTCCCTGGAGGGATGAACGCAGTCGCGGCGGACCGGCGGCGGGTTGTCGCCCCGCCGCCCCGGGTGGTCCGCCGCCCCGGTCCCATCGGATAGCTCCCTTATCCATTCTTCCCCTCATTTTTGCTCCCTTGTCATTTCACCCGCCCCGGACGATAGTGGGGCCATACCCTGCGGATGTTATCTGCCTTCGGCCCCGCCCGGGGCCGCCAGACCTTTCCGTTGGAGGCGCCCATGGAGTATCCCCCCATCACCAAGGATCCGGCCGCGATGCGGGTGCAGCCGAATCTGCTCGATTACCGGGATGTCTGCGGTCATTTTTCCTGGCACACCGTCCGTAACCAACTGGCCGGTCTGCCCGAAGGCGGCCTGAATATCGCCCATGAGGCGGTCGACCGGCACGCCGAAGGGTCCCTGCGCAGCCGGGTGGCCATCCGCTGGCTGGGCAGGGACGGCAGGACCATCGACCTGACCTACGGGCTGCTCAGGGAGCGGAGCAACCGTTTTGCCCATCTGCTCGGCAAACTGGGCATGACCAAGGGCGAGCGGGTCTTCTGGCTGGCCGGCCGCGATCCCGCCCTCTATCCGGTGTTCTTCGGCACCCTGAAAAACCGCAACATCTTCTGCCCGCTGTTCGCCGCCTTCGGACCGGAGCCGATCTTCCAGCGGCTGGAGCGGGGCAACGCCCGGGTGCTGGTCACCAGTGAGCGGCAGTACACCAGGAAGGTGGCCGCCCTCCACAGCCGGCTGCCCGAGCTGTGCACCGTCCTGCTGGTGGATCGGGACGACGATCTCGATGCCCGGGTCCTCTCCCTGCCGCGGCTGATGGCGACCGCCGCCAAGGAGTTCGTCATTCCGCCCACCGATCCGGAGGACATGGCCATCCTCCATTTCACCAGCGGCACCACCGGCATGCCGAAAGGTGCGGTCCATGTCCACGGGGCCGTGCTGACCCACCTGCTCACCGGTCGCTACGTGCTCGACCTCCATCCCGAGGATGTCTTCTGGTGCACCGCCGACCCCGGCTGGGTGACCGGCACCTCCTACGGCATCATCGCCCCCCTGCTGCTCGGGGTGACCTCGATCGTCGACGAGGCCGATTTCGAGCCGGAGCGGTGGTTCCGCATCCTGGCGGAACAACGCGTTTCGGTCTGGTATACGGCGCCGACCGCGATCCGCATGCTGATGCGCACCCCCGAGACCCTGCGGTCCCGTTACGATCTCTCCGCCCTGCGGCTGGTGCACAGCGTCGGCGAGCCGCTCAACCCGGAGGCGGTCCTGTGGGGACAGCGGGTGCTCGGCCTGCCGATCCACGACAACTGGTGGCAGACCGAGACCGGCGGCATCATGATCGCTAACTACGCCGCCGTCGATATCCGGCCCGGTTCCATGGGACTGCCCCTGCCGGGGATCGAGGCGGCCATCGTCAGCCGCAACGAGGACGGCACCGTGCGGGTGGAGGGCGACGGGGTCGAGGGCGAGCTGGCCCTGCGTCGCGGCTGGCCCTCGATGTTTCGCAGCTATCTCCACGAGGAGGAGCGCTACCGCAAATGTTTTGCCGGCGATTGGTACCTGAGCGGCGATCTCGCCCGGCGCGACGGCGATGGCTACTACTGGTTCATCGGCCGGGCCGACGACATCATCAAGACCGCCGGTCACATGGTGGGACCCTTCGAGGTCGAGAGCACCCTGATGGAGCACCCGGCCGTGGCCGAGGCCGGGGTGATCGGCAAGCCGGAGGCGACCATCGGTGAGCTGGTCAAGGCCTTCGTGGTCCTCAAGCCGGGCTGGGAACCGGGCGATGCGCTCCGTCAGGAGCTGATCGGCTTCGGCCGCGGTCGGCTCGGTTCGGCGGTGGCACCCAAGGAGATCGAATTCAGCGACAATCTGCCGAAGACGCGCAGCGGCAAGATCATGCGCCGTCTGCTCAAGGCGCGGGAACTGGGCCTGCCCACCGGCGACACCTCCACCCTGGAAGGGAGCGAATCGTGACCTCGACAGCCATTGACCGGGACCATGCCTTGATGCAATTGCATCAGATGCTGCTCATTCGCCGCTTCGAGGAGAAGTCGGCGGAACTCTACACCCAGGGCAAGATCCGCGGCTTCCTCCATCTCTACATCGGCGAGGAGGCGGTGGCGGTGGGGGTGATGGCCACCCTCGGCCCGGAGGACGCGGTGGTGGCCACCTACCGGGAGCACGGTCAGGCCCTGGCCCGGGGCATGAGTCCCGGGGCGATCATGGCCGAAATGTACGGCAAGGTGGAGGGCTGCTGCCGGGGTCGGGGCGGCTCGATGCACCTCTTTGACACCGCCACCCGTTTTTACGGCGGCAACGCCATCGTTGGCGGCGGCCTTCCCCTGGCGGCGGGGCTGGCCCTGGCCGATCGGATGCAGGGGCGCAACCGGGTAACCAGCTGTTTCTTCGGCGACGGTGCCGTGGCCGAGGGTGACTTCCACGAGTCCATGAATCTGGCCTCGCTCTGGCGTCTGCCGGTGCTGTTTGTCTGCGAGAACAACCTCTACGCCATGGGCACGGCCATCCGGTACACCCAGGCCTCGCCCGACATCGCCGCCAAGGGGAGCTGTTACGGCATGGCCTCGGCCTGGGTCGACGGCATGGACGTTGACGCCGTGGAGGCGGCGGCCAGGAAGGCGGTCGAGCATATCCGCAGCGGCGAGGGCCCCTACCTGCTCGAATGCCGCACCTACCGCTTCCGGCCCCATTCGATGTTCGACAGCGAACTCTATCGGACCAAGGAGGAAGTGGCCCGCTGGAAGGAGCGCGACCCCATCGAGCTGCTCGCCGGCCGTCTGCGCCGGGCCGGGCTGCTCGACGACGGAGCCATGACCGCCCTGGAGGCCGAGGTGGCCGGCGAGGTCGAGGCAGCGGTGGCCTTCGCCGAGGCCGGGACCTGGGAAGAGGTTGCCGAACTGACCCGTTTTGTCCATTCGGAAAGGAGGGCGTCATGAACCAACAGTCGGCCATGCGCACCATCACCTACCGCGAGGCGGTCAGGGAGGCGATCCGCGAGGCCCTGCAGCGGGACGAGCGGGTTTTTCTCATGGGCGAGGATGTCGGCCATTACGGCGGCTGCTACGCGGTCAGCAAGGGACTGCTGGCCGAGTTCGGCCCGGAACGCATCCGTGACACGCCGTTGTCCGAATCCGGGTTCGTCGGCGCCGGCATCGGTGCGGCGCTCGGCGGCATGCGGCCCATTGTCGAGGTGATGACCGTCAACTTCAGCCTCCTGGCCCTGGACCAGATCCTCAACAACGGAGCCACGCTGCTGCACATGTCCGGCGGCCAGTTCAACGTGCCCCTGGTGATCCGCATGGCCACCGGCGCCGGCAAGCAGTTGGCGGCCCAGCACGCCCATAGCCTGGAGGGCTGGTATGCCCACATCCCCGGCATCCGGGTGCTGTCGCCGGCCACCGTCGAGGATGCCCGCGGCATGCTCTGGAGCGCTCTTGAGGACCCGGACCCGGTGCTGATCTTCGAAAACAACACCCTCTACAACATGGAGGGGACACTGGCGGCGGACGCCGGGCCGGTGGACATCGACACCGCCCGGGTGCGGCGGCCGGGGGGCGACCTGACCCTGATCACCTATAGCGCCAGCCTGTTCAAGAGCCTGGAGGCGGCCGAGGTGCTGGCCGGCGAAGGGATCGAGGTCGAGGTCATCGATCTGCGCAGCCTCAGACCCCTGGATGACGCCACCTACCTGGCCTCGGTGGCCAGAACCCACCGCGTGCTGATCGTCGACGAGGGCTGGCGCAGCGGCAGTCTCAGTGCCGAGATCTCGGCCCGGATCATGGAGCAGGGCTTCTATGACCTCGATCAGCCGGTGCAGCGGCTGTGCACCGCCGAGGTGCCCATCCCCTATGCCCACCACATGGAGGCGGCGGCCCTGCCGCAGGCGGCCACCATCGCCGAGGCGGTGCGGAGGATGATGACCCATGGCTGAATTTCGCATGCCCAGTCTGGGCGCCGATATGGAAAGCGGCAAGCTGGTGGAGTGGCTGGTGGCGCCGGGAACGTCGGTCAAGCGGGGCGATGTGGTCGCCCTGGTCGAAACCCAGAAGGGGTTGTTCGAGATCGAGGTCTTCGAGGATGGCGTCCTGGGCGAGCCGCTGGTGGCCGCCGGCCAGACGGTGGCCGTGGGCACGGTCCTGGCCCTGATCCATGCCGTCGGGGCGGCGCCGATCGAATCGGCTCCGGCGGAGGAGGTCGGGGCCAGGACGGAACAACCTGTGGCGCCGGCGCCGGTCGCAGTGCCCCGTCCTGCAGCCGGTCCGGTCACCAGGGTGGCTGCCTCTCCCTCGGCGCGGCGGCTGGCTGCGGAGTTGGGGGTGGACCTGGCAACGGTGCAGGGCAGCGGTCCCCATGGGGTCATCGGCCGTGAGGATGTGGAGCGGGTGGCTCACCCTCCGGCGGCAGCGGCAGCAGGTGCCGAACCGACCACCGGGCACGCGCCGCCCGAGTCGGCTTCGTCGGCCATGCGCCGGGCGATCGCCGCCGCGGTGAGCCGCTCCAATCGCGAGATACCCCATTATTATCTGGCCACCGAGATCAACCTGAGTCCGGCCCTGCAATGGCTGGAATCGCTCAACGCCCGCCGGCCGATCCGGGAGCGCATCCTGCCGGTGGTTCTGCTGCTCAAGGCTACGGCCAGGGCGCTGCGGTCCGTGCCCGAATTGAACGGCCACTGGCTGGACGACCGGTTGCATGTCCGCCAGGCCATTCACATCGGCTTTGCCGTGGCCCTGCGTCAGGGCGGCCTGGTTGCCCCGGCCATCCATGACGTCGACACCCTCTCCCTCGATGGACTGATGGCCGCCATGGCCGACCTGATCGAGCGGGCCCGGGGCGGTCGGCTGCGGGGATCGGAGTTGACCGAGGCCACGGTGACGGTGACCAACCTGGGGGATCGCGGCGTGACCACCGTGTTCGGGGTGATCTACCCGCCCCAGGTGGCCCTGGTGGGATTTGGCCGTATCAGCGAGCGGCCCTGGGCCGAGGGTGGCCTGCTCGGCGTGCGCCGCTGCCTCACCGCCACCCTGGCGGCCGACCATCGGGCCACCGACGGCCACTTGGGCGGCCGTTTCCTCGACACCCTCGACCGTGTACTCCAGCAGCCGGAGGCCCTATGACCGAAGAGGAACTCAAGGCGATCATCGTCGCCGAACTGAAAAAGGTGGCTCCGGAAAGCGATCCCAGCGGCCTTGGAGCCGATGAGGATCTCCGCGAGGCCCTGGATATCGATTCGTTCAGCTTTCTGCGGGTGCTGGTGGGGGTGAGCGAGCACACCGGCGTCGACATCCCCGAGGCCGACTACGGCAAGGTGACCACCCTGGCGGCCATGATCGGCTACCTGGCTGTGCGGCAGGGGTGAGACGTGGCCGTGCGGATCATCGCCTGCGGCCGCCTGGCCTATGACCGGGCCCTGGCCTTGCAGGACCAGCGGGCGGCGGCCATCGCCGCCGGCAGGGCCGAGGAAACCCTCCTGGTGGTGGAACATCCGCCGGTCTACACCATCGGCCGGGGCGGCGACCCAACCAACATCCTCGATCCGCGCCTCCGGGTGCACCGGGTCCACCGGGGTGGCGATGTCACCTGGCACGGGCCAGGGCAGGTGGTGGGTTATCCGCTCATCGACCTGGGGCGGCGTGGCCGCGACCTGCACCGCTGGCTCCGTTTCCTGGAGGAGTTGCTCCTCGGCCTGCTCGCCGACTTCGGCATCAAGGCGTACTGCCGGCCGGGCGAGCCGGGGGTGTGGACGGCAGGCGGCAAGATCGGCTTCATCGGTGTCGGGGTGCGCCGCTGGGTGACCCTGCATGGCTTCAGCCTCAACGTCTGTCCGGACCTAAGGGGATTTGCCGCCATCAACCCCTGCGGCCGGGCCGGCTGTCCGGTGACCTCGATGGCCGAGGCATCGGCTGCGGCCCCTTCGCCCCGGGAGGTCGTCCGGCGACTGAGCGAAGTGTTTGGAGCGTTTCTTGACAGGCGGCTGCCGGCCGCCGCCAATCCTGCCCGACCGCCTGTGCCGGGCGCATGAGGAGACCATGGAGAACAAATCGATCCTGCTTGTCGACGATGAGCCGCTCATCCGCGAGTCCCTTGTCCGGGAGTTGACCGCAAAACCGCTGTCCTTCGACGTCCATACGGCGTCGAGCGGCGAAGAGGCCATCGCCAGGCTGCCCGAGCGGTTCTGGCACCTGGTGATCACCGACCTGCTCATGCCAGGGCTGGACGGCTTTCAGGTGCTCAAGGCAGCGAAGCGCGAAAATCCCCAGACCATGGTGATCATCCTCACCGGCTACGCTAACCTCGATGCCGCCATCGATGCCCTGCGCCTCGGCGCCGACGATTTCCTCCAGAAACCCTGCGACACCGACGAGTTGCTCTTTCGCATGTCCAACTGCTTCGTCAAGCAGGAGCTGATGATCAAGGTGCATCTCTACGAGAACATCCTGCCGGTCTGCTGTTACTGCAAAAAAATCCGGGACGATCGGGGCGAGGAGCACGGCCTGGGGCATTGGCACAGCCTGGAGGAGTATTTCGTCAAGGTCCAGGGCGTCAATGTCTCCCATGGCATCTGTCCCGATTGTTTCGCCCGGCTGACCTCGGGCGGCCTCCTGCAGGGATATCGGCATCCGGCGGGGAAAGGGGGCGGGGATGGCAGTGAATAGCCGGCCTATTCATTTTCTCCCTCTTAAACCTCTCTTTGCAAAAGAGTCGCCGCACTCTATTTTTTTCGCACCAGGGCTGTCCTGTTCTCGGCTATGCCAACAGAGACAGAGTACTCCCCGTCCGACGCCGGGGTTTCAGCGAACAGTCATCCAAGGAGGAGCATATGCAGAACATTGAGCAGATTTTCGTACCGGTCGATTTTCACCAGCACACCGACGATCTGGCCGATTTTGCCATCGGTATCGCCAACAAGTTGGGGGCAAAGCTCACCTTTCTCCACGTGGCCGGCCATGTGGCGGAAGCGGGCCTGTATATCGACGAGTATCCGACAACATTTGCCGCTCTGGACGAGGAACTCTTCGGCCATGCGCAAAAGAAGATGGACGAGCTGGTGGCCAAGTCGAAGGCGTCCTGCCCGGGTTGCTCGGGTCTGGTGCTCAGGGGGGAGGCCGCCGACGGCATTGTCGACTATGTCAACGACAAGGCGAACGGCCTCATCGTCATGGGCACCCACGGCGCCAAGGGGATTGAAAAGATCATGCTGGGCAGCGTGGCCGAGCGGGTGCTGAAGCGGGCCTCCTGTCCGATCCTGGTGTTCAATCCCTACAAGGGAGAGCGCGGCTATCAGATCACCGCGCCGCTCAGCGAGACCCTGCAACCCATCTGAACCGACGACCGCCGCCCTTCCTCTCCGCGGCGCGACCGGGACGGGGGATGAACCTGCACCGGTTCGTTCCCCGTGACCACGGGCCACCATCCGGCGTGGCGGCATACACCCATGGCCCCTGTTACCAAGGAGATCCACCCATGCACATGAACCAAGTCAGGGCGCGGGCACGGAAGCTGAACATCGATCCCGGTTTGCTGGCCAAGAAGGAACTGATCCGCTTGATCCAGGAGACCGAGGGCAACTTTCCTTGCTTCAAGACCGATCTGCCCGCCTGCGACCAGACGGCCTGCTGCTGGCGCGACGACTGCAAGCCGGGACAGGCCATCGGCATGACCTAGGCGTAACATCCCCGGCGTCACCTGCGGGACGTCCGTATCTCATTCATCCGGAGGCTAAAAATGAACGAAAAGAAGCACGAGGCAAGCAAGAAAGAGGTTCAAAAGGCACCGGCCAGGGAGCCGGACTCACCCTTGGAACGGTTCAATCTCCTGTCCGATATGGACATGTTCCGGGAGATGGATCGGTTCTTCAACGACTATCTGCCCCATCGATGGTGGCGGCAGATGCAGTCGGGTTGGCCGGGCCGTCTGGGCCATCCGATGCGGGTGTTCGAGGGAAAAACACCCTCCATGGACATCGTCAACCGGGAGAACGATTTCCTGGTCAAGGCCGAGTTGCCGGGAGTGGACAAGAAGGATATCCACATCACCATCGCCGGGACCACCCTGACCCTTGAGGCGACCATGGGCAAGGAGGAGAAGGAGGAGCAGGGGGATTATTATCGGCGGGAAATCTGCAGCGGCTCCTACCGGCGCACCATCGAGCTGCCGGAACCGGTCAAGGAAGAAGAAGCCAAGGCCACCTTCGTCAATGGTATCCTGGAGTTGACCATCCCCAAAACGGAGAAGACCAAGAAAGCCACCATCCCGGTGGAATAACAGCACCGTCCTCCGTTGGGCGACCACCGTTCGGAGTTGCATGATCGAACATCGGGGTGATGGCAGCGGTGGATGGTGACACCCTGTTGCGGTCTGAGGGATTCTTTGATGGCCTCTCCGCCGTTGTCAACCGGAGCGGCAAGCGGTGTGCACTCTCCGGTTGAACTGCACTGGCAGGTCCCGAAAACGGTTTTGTCCCTTGTTCCCCATGGCGGCCTCCAGAAGAGCATTGTGGCATTCTTCTGGGGGCCGCGTTGTCTTCAGCCGAAATATACAGACAGACCGTTTCTTCCAACAAGGGAACACCCCACGGGGAGGGGGCAATGAATGGCCAAGGCAAAGATCGTCGACGTCACGGCATGTTCGGCGGCGATTCCAACTGGCATGGACCGACTTGGTCGCCCCCCTCCTCGACATCTTTGGCCGCCTGGATGCCACCACCGCGCTGGAGGTTGAACGAAGCCATCTTTTCGATCGGCTGGTCAAGGAGCAGGTGGGCGGGGAACTGGCGAAAAGAAAGGAAAGGAGGTAAGCTGGGGTCCACGATTGAACCATCCCGGCTTTGCCGCTTTGGTCAGAATGCCCCATTGAATGAGACGATTTTTTCTGCTGCAGAAAGAGGCCGCTCATGAAATCCACCTCCAAAAAGCCCACCGAGGCCCTCCTGCAGGATTCTCACGATTTTTCCCTCGTTTTAGGGGGTCCGCTCTTTCAACTTCTGCGCCGAACCCACCTGGCCGACGATGCCCTGATGCTGTTGCGCCAGCGCATCTTTGTCATTTCCCTCTTTTGCTGGCTGCCTCTGCTGGCGCTCACCGCTTTGGAAAGCACGATGATGGGCGGGAATGTGGCCATGCCCTTTCTTTGGGATGTGGAGGTGCATGTCCGTTTCTTGGTGGTGGTCCCCCTATTGATCGCCGCCGAGATGGTGGTGCATCGGCGGATGCGTCCCCTGGTGCAGCAGTTCCTGGAACGAAACATTATTCCCGCCGATGCCATGGCGCGGTTTGATGACAACCTTGCCTCGGCAATGCGGTTGCGCAACTCGGTGCTGGCCGAGGTGCTGCTGATTGTCCTTGTGTATGGGGTCGGCATCCTGTTCATTTGGCGGCATTATGTTGTTCTCGACACCGCCACCTGGTACGCGCATCCGTCCGGCGAAGGAATGAACTTTTCGTTTGCCGGCATGTGGTATGCCTACGCCAGCATCCCGATTTTCCAGTTCCTGCTGGTGCGCTGGTATTTTCGGCTGTTCATCTGGTTACGGTTTCTCTGGCAGACGTCGCGTATCCAGCTGAGCCTGGTACCAACCCATCCGGACCATTTAGGCGGCATCGGATTTTTGGCCAACACGGCCTACGCCTTCACGCCGGTGCTGATGGCCCACGGCGCCTTGCTCGCCGGAAACCTCGCCAACCGCATTTTCCACCTTGGAGCGGCCCTGCCGGATTTCAAGATGGAAATCCTTGTGCTCGTCACGTTGCTCCTGGCCATTGTGCTTGGTCCGCTCCTGGTGTTTGCGCCGCAGTTGGGCCAGGCAAAACGGACAGGTCTGCGCGAGTACGGTGCTGTGGCCGAGCGTTTGGTACGTGAATTCGACGCCAAATGGGTGCGCGGCGGTGCACCCGCCGATGAACTGCTGGTGGGCAACAATGATATCAGTTCCCTTGGCGACTTGGGCAGTTGCTATGAGGCCGTCCGCAGCATGCGTATCGTGCCGTTGACCAAGGATACCATCGTTCAACTCGCCGCCGCGACCCTGGTTCCGTTTCTGCCGCTCATGCTGACCATGATGCCGCTAGAAGAACTGCTGAAAAAACTGTTCGGCATTCTCTTTTAAAACGCTTTCAGCAGAGCATGTGCCTTGCTTATCCCTATACGGTGTCCATCCTGCCCCTGCATCCACCTTGACCGCGGGGCCTTCTTTTCACCTTCATCCATGACTGAGGCACGATCAACCGCATGCATGACCGACGCACGCTCCTAGCTTTGCTCTTCGCCCTGCCGCTCATTGCATGGGGAGGCGGAGCCCTGTATTTTTTGCCGCTCCCCAATCCCTGGTCCCCCGTGGTGGCAACGGGGTATGCGCTGGCATCAATTGCCATCTTTTTCCTCGGCCGCACCTGGAAAAAGGCGGTTGTTCTTTTTGCCCTGTTGTTCACGCTGGTCCTGGCGGTTTTTCTCCTGCAAAAACCCTCCAACAGCCGTAACTGGCAACCGGACCTGGCCCTGCTGCCTTCCGCCACCATCGAGGGCGACACCATCACCATCCATAACATCCGCAACTGTGATTATCGTACCGAAACCGATTTCACGGTTCAGTATGACGACAAAACTTTTGACCTCAATGCCCTCACCAGCTTGGATCTCTTCCTGGTCGATTGGGGGTTGGGGAGTGTGGTCCATACCATGCTCAGCTTCGGGTTCAACAATCAGGAGTACGTTGCTATCTCCATTGAGGCCCGCAAGGAGTTGGGAGAAGGCTACTCCACCCTCAGAGGGTTCTTTCGGCAGTACGAACTGACCTATGTGGTGGCGGACGAACGGGATGTCGTCCGGTTGCGGACCAATTACCGGCAAGGGGAAACCGTCTACCTATACCGGATTCAGGGCGACAAGGCCTTGTTTCGCGAGGTTTTCCTCGATTATTTCCGCTCGATCAACCAGCTGAAAGACACACCGGCGTGGTATAACGCCCTGCTCACGAACTGCACATCCGTACTCCGCGGCCATACCCGACCCTATTACCAGAAGGTTTTCTGGGACTGGCGGCTGCTGGCCAATGGCTATGCCGATGAATTGGCCTACGAAAAGGGAACGCTGGACACCTCCCTCCCTTTTGCTGAACTGAAACGGCGCAGCATCATCAATTCCGCAGCCAAGGCCGCCGACCAGGATCCCGATTTTTCCCTGCGTATCCGTGCGGGGCTGCCGGGCATGGGCCCCTCGGCCCAGCCAAAGTGACGAAACCACAGAGACGGTGACCGCATGGTGCACGATGTTTCCACCTGCACCGTTGATGGCCGGGTGAATGAACACCGTGCTGTTTGGTTGGCCAGTGGTGTATCGCAACATAAACAAAACTGACTGAAGGAATCGACATGAAGCATTTTCCAACCTTTTCTCAACTGGCTAGTGCCTGCCCCTCGATTTGTGGACGGTTGTGGCCAGAAAAGAAGCTGCTCGCCCTGCCATATCGGGCAAGGCTCGCACTGATCCTTGTGCTTGCCGCCTTCAGTCTCACCAGCTGTGCCACATCGGTGGGGGTGCAAAAAAACGATCCGCGAAAAACCTATGCCCAGATATCGGTTAGCGCCATCAGCGCAGACGAATTCAGCCGTTTCTCCGAGGACATTCTGACCCGCTACAATCTGGTCCAGCCCTTTAATGAAGATCCGCAGCAGGTCCTCACCTTTCTCCATCACGAGGCAGAGAAAGATTATCGCAATGATCTGCTCTTTGCCCTGGCGGAACTCAATTATTTTGTCGCCATGCGGTACCGGCACAATGGCATCGAACAGTCACACCCCCATTTTTTTGCCTCGGCGCTCTATGCCTATTTTTATCTGTTGGGAAAAGAATGGCTGGAGCCGCCCAGCGCCTTTGACCGGCGATACCGGCTCGCCTGCGATTTCTATAACAATGCCCTGGCCGAAGCCCTGGCCGATGCCAACGGCAATCTCCAGATCGCTCCCGCCGAGGTGGAACTCCCGGTCGGCCGTTTTGCTTTCTCTCTTAATACCACCAAATTCCAGCAGGAAATGGACCATTTCGAGAAGTTTGTCTCCACGGACCGATTCGGCGTCAGAGGACTCAGCCGAAGAAACCGGGAGGCAGGATTGGGGGCGCCCATCATTGCCGTTGAAAAAAAACCGGAAGGCGCTCCCTTGTTTCGGACCAGTCCGGCAACTCTTTTTCTGCGGTTTAACTGTCAATTGAAAGATATCAAGGCAGGCACCTGCACCGGCAAATTGGAACTGTACTCGGCCTACGACCAAACCGAGATTGAGGTCGGCGACAAAAAAGTTCCTCTGGAACGGGACGTGACCGCGCAATTGGCCTACACGATCGATCAGCCGTACTTTCAGGGGCTGGGCTTCAAAGAGTTTCTGTACGGGACGGGCTTTATCAAAACCGGCGTGTTTTATATGCAGCCCTATGAACCGGATAAGATCCCCATCGTTCTGGTGCATGGGACCTTCAGCAGTCCCGTTGCCTGGGCGGAAATGGCCAACACGCTCCGCGCCGATCCGGTCATCAACCGGAAATACCAGATGTGGAATTTTTTCTATGACAGCGGCAAACGGATCGGTATCTCTGTGCAAGAGCTCAGGGAAGTTCTGAGCACACAGGTGCAGAAGTTGGATCCGGAGGGAACCAATGCCGCTTTACGCAAGATGGTCGTTATCGGCCACAGCCAAGGGGGACTGCTGACCAAGATGACCGCCACCGACACTGGCGATGCCGTTGTCCGGGCGGTAACAGGGAAATCGCTGGCCCAACTCGACGTGGCGGAGGAGGATCGGGCTCGCCTTGAAAAAGAGGCTGTCTATAAACCATTACCCTTTGTCAACAGGGTGGTCTTCATCGCCACGCCTCATCGGGGCAGTTTTCTCTCCAAAAACTGGGTGCGCACCCTTGTCCTCAAAATGATTGCCCTGCCAAAGGGAGTTCTTCAATCGACTGCTAATTTGATGACCACTGTTGGTCGCTTGGGCGTTTCCGAAGCGCATGCCCAGCAGTTTGTGAGCATGACCAGTCTCGATGTGATGTCACCAAACAATCGTGTCCTGCTAACCTTGGCAGAGATCCCTCTCGCCCCCGGGATCAAGGGACACTCCATCATTGCCATCGACGGCAACGAGACCCCTCCCGATGGTGACGACGGTGTGGTCAAATATACCAGCGCCCATGTGGATTATGTGGAATCTGAATTTCTGGTGCGACACAACCATTCCTGCCAGAGTCATCCCCTGGTCATCGAGGAAGTCCGCCGCATCCTACTAACGCATCTCCAGGAAAACCAACAACTGCCGGGGGAGGTGCTCTCGAGGCGGACACAGTGACCTGGTGACCTGTTTTCTCGCACTGATGATTATGATCATTCAGTTTCAGCGGCGGATGCTCGGCCTCAAGGAAAGCGGCGGCGAATTCCGGGTGGTCTACGGCTCGACGTCAGCGATGATCAGGAAATCTCCCTGCTGGCCCGCTCCATCATGGAAGTGCTCAGCGATATTTCCTCCACCGTCGAGGTTCCGGCTGAACATGTGGCCGAACAGCGCTTCACCCCGACCATGGAGCCCGAAGGCGAGGGGATCAAGGGGCCGATGATCCGCATTCATTGCTCCAAGGAGCGACCGGGCGACAGCTTTGCCGCCGTCTTCTATCGGGACCACTGGTTCTGGCTCGATGACCGTGATTACCAGTCGAAGAAACTCTTTTCGTTCCTGATGTTCGTCATGACCCTGACCGAAACCGGCGGCAAGTAAGGTGCGCGGATCATGACGATTTCCACGGGAAGCTGATGCTCGGTAGAGATGGGGTACACTCCTTCGCCTCGTTGCCACAGGGGCAATTCTTGATGGTCTCGCAGCAAGTGGTTTTCTGTCATATCGAGGAGCGCAGCGACGGGAAATCTCGCCAGTCTTCCCGAGATTTCTCGCTCCGCTCGAAATGACGCAACGAAGGAACGTTCGGAGAACAAGATGCCCCATCTCTCTTTATCCACGCCCATTATCTCGTCATCTCGACCGCATGGGAGAGATCTCAGGCCTCACCACAATCGATGCGCATGCCATAGTTGATGAGCATGCTGCAACCAACGAGATTTCTCCTCGCTGTGCTTCGTCGAAATGACGCAACTCATGGACGTTCGGAGAAAAAGATTCGCCTTCTCTCTTTATCCATGCCCCGATGTTGTCATCTCGACCAAAGGGAGAGATCTCGTCTTTGTATGACAAAATAACCGTTTTCCGACTTTTTACCCATCCACCATGCTTTCTGATTCCCTGCAATCTTCAGCTAAGCACTCGTTGACGGAACGAGATCTCTCACTGCGTTCGAGATGACGTCCAAAAGATGTCATTTCGACGAGCACAGCGAGGAGAAATCTCCAGGGTCTTCATCAGGATGCCATCCGAAATACATTGGCTGAGTTTGGGTGGTCATCAGTTCATATCTTGATTTGCCCCAATCCCGGCAGGGGTTATGCCTCACCGCAGGCCGCAGTGTCCAGCCGCTCTTCCAGCTTCCGGGCCAGGATGAGCATGCTGGCGATCTCTTCGCTGGTCGGCGCCCTGATCGTGCAGGCGTAGGGGTCGCAGATATCCTGATAGGTGTCGAGGCCGCGGATTGGCTCTGCCATGCCGCGGACGGTCTCGGGCAGCCACTCTTCCAGGGCCGCCACCAGATCGTGCATGGTGTGGTTGTAGGGCAACCGGCCGATGGCCATCAGGCGGGCCATGACCAGTTTCTCGATGGCCATGGCGATGAGGTTGTAGAGGATCTCGGCGGTGAACAGGCTATTCTCGCCGCGGTGGGCTCGTTCGGCCAGATCGAGGAACTGACGACCGTGGAGGTCGTACTGTTGCCAGCCGTCGATGGCCTGGGTGCGGATATCGGCAAAACCGACCAGAGCGGGTTGCGGGGTATGGTTCATGAGGTTCCTCCATGGTAATGGTTGCGGGCACGATGCTGGGTGCCGAGTCCTTCTCAGAGGAACCGCCGGCGGCAGATCAGGGCGGTGGCCTGCCAGCCCAACCGGTCGTAGAAGGCCAGCGCCGGCGGATTGTTCCTGTCGGCCAGGAGCTGCATGCGGGTCGCTCCCCTGGCCCTGGCCCATTCGGCCAGGGCGTCGATCAGGGCGCGGCCCACGCCTTGGCCGCGATGTTCGGGGACGACCACCACATCTTCCACCAGGACCGCCGGCCCGCCCTCGGCGGTGGAAATCACCATCTGCCCGGTGCACATGCCGATGATTTCCCCATCCGCCTCGGCCGCCAGGACGCAGGAACGACCGTCGAGGACAAGCAGGGCCAGGCCCTGACGCTGCTTCTGCTCGTTGACACCGAAATCCGCCTCGATGGCGAAGAGCAGCCGGAGCAGGCCGACCAACCGGCCCAAGTCGTCGGGCCGGGCCTCGCGGACCACGAACATGGCACCGTTCACGCCGCTACTCGATCAGATAGTCACCGGCCGGTTCACCGTCCTCGATGGAATCGAGAATGGCATCGATGATCTCGGTGCTGGTCACGCCTTTGTACCACCAGTTCTCCGGCTGGACCACCATCACCGGCCCGTTTTCGCACTGCTTGAGACAGCCGGTGGCAATGACCTGCACGTCCAGGCCGCGGTCGAGGATCTCTTCTTCAATGTATTGGAGGAAGCCGTCGGTTTGCTTGTGGCAGATGCCCTTGGGATCGCCTTTGGTGCGGAAACTCTGACAGACTAGGATTTGTTTTTCAGGGATGGCCATGGTGTCTTCCTTTCTAAAGGGTGATGTGTTTTCTGCTGCTTTTCTTGTTGTTCTTCAGGTTGGTTCGATGATCGTTCGTCAAGGGTGCGGTTGCGCGGCTTCCAGCTTGGGAGCATGCCTGCACCGAACCACCTTCAGACTCTCCATCTGACACCCTGTCTTATTGCTTGCACTTCCCTTTCCTGCCGCCGCCGTAGAGCACGTCCACCGTGCCCTCGATGTTCTCCTCGGTGAGCAGCACCCGGATACCTTGATTGCCGAGGATCTCGCGGGGCTTTTGCCCGGCGCTGGAGGCCAGCAGGGCGAAGCAGTCGTGCAGGGTGGTGGCCAACTGCTCCCAGCGGGACTCGCCGCTGCCCGGATCAGGGGCCTGGCGGGTTTCCAGCAGGCAAGCCAGGCCGTCTTCCCTCGGACCGTAAATGAGCAGGGTCTTGGCCTGGCCCAGGTGGAGATCAACGTTCATGCCGGTGGCGCTGGCCACCGCTACCCGGGGCCGTTCAGGGCTGGGTTTGGGCAGTCCGGTTGGCGCCGGGGCGACGGCGCCGCACCCGCAGGTGGTGCCTGTGCCGCAGCGGGGCCCGCAATCGCAGCCGCAATGCTCCACCGACACCTGAACAGATGCGGTCGGCAGAAACCGGCCGGTGAGCTTGGCGATCTGTTCCATGTGCACCCTGGTTGCACCGGGCGGTGGGTTGGCCAGGGATGGATCGGGGGTAAAGGGCACCAGTTCCATACCGCTTGCCCCCAACTCGGCCATGGTTTCAGCAACGGTGACGATCTGGTGGGCGTTGAGACCGGGATAGACAGTGGTGCGGACGGTCACCGTCAGGCCGGCATCGGCCAGGGCCGGCACTGCCTTGGCCTGTTCGTCGAGCAGCAGGGGGACGCCTTCCTTGAGGGGAATGGTCTTCTTGCCGGGTCGTATCCAAGCGTAGAGCTGTTCCGCCGTGGTCGCATCCAGGGTCTCGACCAGCAGGGTGACGCTCTGTACCCCTGCCGCCGCCAGTTCGGCGGCATGTCGGCTGCCGCCGATCCCGACGGTGGTCAGGCCGATGGTCAGATCCGGGCGATGCTGTTTGAGCAGGGCCACGGTGGCCAGGGTGGCTGCCATGGAGGCCAGGGGGTCGCCGGGGCCGTCGAGTTCGACATGGGCAATCCCCTGATAGCGAGCCGTTTCGGCGATCACCTCGGCGGCATGCATGGCCGGATTGGCTTTTTCTTCGGGGGCATGTCGCATCCGGCAGAAGGCAATGGGCGCAACCGGCAGCCGGAGGATGGGGGGCTCGGCCCCTGTTTCCTGGTTGGCATAGCCGGGGGCGCTGGAGATGGGTATCACAGGCATGGTGGCAATCTCGGGTCGAGGTGATGGGTATCCGGCGGAGGGACAAGGAGGAGCCCTCCACCGGACGGGGGTATGTGTCAGTACACCAGTTCGAGCTTCTCTTCCGGTGCGTCGCGATCGATGCGGTCAAGCAGGGCACCGAGCACCTTCTCCAGGAACAGCAGGCCGCCCTTATAGCCGACGGTCGGGAAGTACTGATGCCCTTGCCGGTCGAGGATCGGGAAGCCCCAGCGGATGAAGGGGATGTCCTCGTCGCGGGCGATGTACTTGCCGTAGGTGTTGCCGAGCAAGAGATCCACCGGCTCGTTCTTGATCCACTGGTGGAGGAGGAACATGTCGCCTTTGGCGCGGACATTGACCTCATAGGGCAGATCCTTGGTCAGCTCCCTGATCCTCCGCTCGAACCGCTTGCCCGGCGTGCCGGTCACCAGGTGCACCGGCCACATGTCGATGGACACCAGGAATTCGGTCATGCTGATCAACTGGTCAGGGTCGCCGAACAGGGCCACCTTCTTCTGATAGAAGTACTGGTGCATGTCGGAGATCAGGTCGACTAGCTGGCCGCGTTCATGGCTGACTTCGTCCGGGACCACGGTACCGCTGACGATCCGCAGGGCGTCGATGAACCGGTCGGTGGCCTTGAGGCCAAAGGGCATGTCCAGGATGCGGCAGGGAACCTTGCACTTGGTGTCGAGCAGCCGGGCCGCATCGGCCGAGCACCACTCGCCCAGAGCCAGGGTGCCGATGGCGCTGCCGCAGTCCTTCAACTCGGCCACGGTGACCCCGCCCTGGGGGAACATGTGGTACTCGCCGGACAGCGGGCCGTTGAGCACGCCGGAGGTGTCCGGGAAGAGGGTGATGTCCGCTCCGACCAGCTTCGCCAACCGCTTGATCTCCTCCATGTCGGCGGGCTCGACCCAGCCGGGGATGACGTTGACCTTGCCGTTTTTCTTGCCGGTGGGCACGGCCAGGTCCGCCATGGCCTTGACCATGTTGGAGAAGCCGGTGACGTGCGAGCCGACATAACTTGGCGTGGCGGCTCCGATCAGGGTCTTGCCCGCCGGCACGGTGCCCTCTTTATAGGCCTTGTCGAAGATCTGGTTGAGGTCGTCGCCGATGGTCTCCGAGAGACAGGTGGTGTGCACGGCGATGACTTCCGGGTTGTAGACGGTAAAGATGTTGTTGATGGCCTGCAGCAGGTTGGCCTGGCCGCCGAACACCGAGGAACCCTCGGTGAACGAACTGGTGGCCGCCGAAACCGGCTCCTTGTAGTGCCGGGTCAGGGCGCTGCGGTGGTAGGCGCAGCATCCCTGGGAGCCATGGCTGTGGGGAAGACAGCCGTGGATACCCAGGGCGGCGTACATGGCGCCGATGGGCTGGCAGGTTTTGGCCGGATTGATGGTGACGGCGCTGCGTTCTGTGATTTCCTTGGGTGTATGTCGTAGGAGCATGGTCATGCCCTCCTGGTTGATCCGTTTATTTGAACGATGTTGGTTCCGATGGCAAAGCCATGCCGGGGTGCCGACCTTGCAGTGGTCGTTTGAGCCGGCTCATCTGGTCCGGCCCGCTGGTTATTCCCATACGTAGGTGGCCGAGAGTTCAGGACTTTCCTGCCAGGGAGCTTTCAGGTATCCCCAGACCTTGCTGTTGACCAGCCGGTCGATCTCCTTGTAGAAGTTGATCGCGCCCTTGAACCCGGCGTACGGCCCGCCCGAGTCGTAGCTGTGCAGCTGCTTCATGGGGATGCCCAGTTTCTGGATGGAAAACTTCTCCTTGATGCCGGCACAGAAGATGTCGGGCTTCATCAGTTCCACCAGTTTTTCCGCCTCGTACTGATTGAGATCGTCGATGATCAGCGAGCCGGCTTCCATATCCGGGATGATGCCGTCGTACTCCTTGAACGTGTATCCCTTCTCTTCCAACGCCTTCAACTCGGCCTCGCTCTTGCGCGGCTTGTAGCGTTCGGGATCGGCCTCAACCTCCAGCTCCTCGATGTTGCGGCTGTCGGCATCCACCTTGAGATGCGGGATGACGTGGCGGCCCTCGTAGTCGTCGCGGTGGGCGAATTCATAGCCGGCGGCCAGGGTTTTCATGCCCATTTCAGCGAACAGATCCTGGTAGTGATGAGCCCGGCTGCCGCCGACGAAGAGCATGGCGGTCTTGCCGGTGGTGCGGGGCAGGACCTCCTGCTGCACCGCCTCGACCTCGGGCATCTCCTCGGCGATCACCGCCTCGACCCGGTCGATCAGCTTCTGGTCGCCGAAGTACTCGGCGATCTTGCGCAGTGACTTGATGGTCGACTTGGCGCCGATGAAGTTGACCTTGATCCAGGGGATGCCGAATTTGGTCTCCATCATGTCGGCCACATAGTTGATCGAACGGTGGCACATAACGCAGCTTAAGTCTGCTTTGTGGGCACTGGCAAATTGGTCGTAGGTCGAGTTGCCGGAGAAGGTGGAGATGGTGGTGATGCCGCATTTGCTCAGAATCCGGTCGATTTCGAAACCGTCGCCGCCGATGTTGTACTCGCCCAGCAGGTTGATTTTATATTCGCCCGGCTTCTCCTCGTTGTTCTCGCCGACCATGTGGGTGAACACCTGGTTGTTGGCGATGTGGTGACCGGCCGACTGGGACACGCCCTTGTACCCCTCGCAACTGAAGGCGAAGACGTTGCAGTCGCCCAGCTTTTCCTTCATGGTCCGGGCCACGGTGT
>JAUWAH010000150.1 GCA_030602145.1 Desulfobulbus sp. | reverse complement strand
TGCATAGTGGGAGCAGGTGGGGACGAAACGGCAAACAGGTGGAAAGAGAGGGGATAGAATGTATTGATACCCTCTGATACAGACGATCAGACACCGCCCGGGAATCTTCATCCAACCTCCGGCAGACGATGGCTCCTCAGTGACAGGACTGTTGTCGATCTTAGGCTCGGGCATCCCTGTTACCTCCACAGGTGCCGATCGCTTGCCTGATACCGGTCAGCATCTCTTCCAAGCCGTCGATCGCGAATCCGGGACGGATCGTCAGAACGACATCGCTCCTTGCCGGAAACAGATCACGATGCAGACGGAAAACTTCCCTGAGCAACCGTTTGATTCTGTTGCGCCGGACTGCGTTTCCAGCTTTACGGTGCACGCTGATTCCCAACCGAGTATAGGCGAACGCATTGTCAAGGAAGATCAAGGCGAAACCTTTACCTCGCAGCCTTTGGCCGGAGCGGTAGACCCGCTGGAACTCCCCTGTTGTCCGCAGTCGATGATTTTTCGGGAGCGTGAGGCAGCCCAACTGTTTCAGGCAGCCAATTGCATTCGGCCTTTTGCCCTTCTCCTCTTGATCACGGCCCGACCGGAACGGGTTTTCATTCGAACGAGAAAACCATGGGTACGGGCACGTTTGGTGTTGCTGGGCTGAAACGTTCTTTTGCTCATAATTCAATTCCTTTTCTGGCAGACAATCTGTTTTATGGAGGCAAGACGAGCAGAACTCCTCGCCTCCCATCGTGAGTTGGCAACGACCTGCGTGCTGGCAAGGTGAATGCAGGATACGGTGTTCGAACAAGCGGCAACGGCGACAGGATGCCTGTCCGTTTTAAAAAGAGGCGCATTGTACTCGCAGCGCACGACTTCTGTCAAATCATTTCCCCAGGACAAAGGGTTGACACGGGTCTGAAACGATACGAGGACATCAACCGGGAATTCCTTTGGCGACAGGCGATCATGGAAAAATCCTGGTCCGCCAGAAATGCTGCCGACTGGAATGAACGAGCGGCAGCCTTTGCACGGCGAACCGGGCAATCCCCCTACATCGAATCATTCCTGACCCTGCTCAACGCCGAACCAAGCTGGTCGGTCCTCGATGTCGGCAGCGGCCCGGGAATACTGGCCCTGCCTTTGTCCAACCCGGTGAAAACGGTGACCTGCATCGATTTTTCCTCCGCCACGCTGCAGATCCTGGCCGAACGGGTCAAACAGTCGTTATATTCCCACTTGGGCCTTCATCAGTTGGCATCCCGAATGCCCGTCGATGTTGACCTCAACGAAGCGTATCGCCGTTCAGGACACCGCAGGAATGCTTGCAAAGAGAAGCGGATACCGTATAATACCACTCTTTTCCGGATCCGGCTTGCCGGGCTGCGGACCAACAACCCTCCTCCTTCAACCTTCTGCCGATCATGGCGCCCCTAGCAAGACTATGACTGATTTCGACATCGCCGTCATCGGCGCGGGTCATGCCGGTTGCGAGGCGGCACTGGCCGCTGCCCGCATGGGCTGCCGTACCCTGGTGTGCATCATCAACGCCGATACCATCGGCGCCATGTCCTGCAACCCGGCCATCGGCGGCCTAGCCAAGGGACACCTGGTCAAAGAGATCGATGCCTTGGGCGGCGAGATGGCCAAGAACATCGACGCCACCGGCATCCAGTTCCGCCGGCTCAACACCAGCAAGGGGCCGGCGGTCCGTTCTTCACGGGCCCAGGCGGACCGGCTGTTATACCGGCTGCGGATGAAACGCGTCCTGGAGAACCAGCCCAATCTGGCCATCCGACAGGCGGTGGTGGATGAAATCCTGGTTGAGAATGGCAGGGTTGTCGGCCTGCGCACCTCTCTGGACGAGCGGTTCCGAGTCAAGGCGGTCGTGGTGGCCACCGGCACCTTTCTCAACGGCCTGATCCATATCGGCCTGAAAAATTTCCCTGCCGGCCGCATGGGTGACGCGCCTTCGGTCAAGCTGGCCCAATGGTTCGACGCCATCGGTTTCACCGTGGGCCGGATGAAAACCGGCACTACCCCTCGCCTGGACGGCAACACCATCGATTATTCCCGGCTGGAGGCCCAGTACACCGACGACAGACCGGCGCTCTTTTCCTTTTCTTCCACCGGCATGCCGCCTCTGGACCAGCGCCCCTGCCACATCACCTATACCAACGAACGAACCCACGAAATCATCCGTGGCTCCATCGATCAGTCGCCGATGTACGCCGGCATCATTGAAGGCGTTGGTGCCCGCTACTGCCCGTCCATTGAAGACAAGGTCATGCGGTTTCCTGAAAAACTCCGCCATCAGGTCTTCCTTGAACCGGAAGGATTGGACACCGTTGAGGTTTATCCCAACGGCATCCCCACCAGCCTGCCCCTTGCCACCCAGATCGCCATGGTGCGCTCCATCCCCGGTCTGGAGCAGGCACGAATCATCCGTCCCGGCTATGCCATCGAATATGACTATATCGACCCGACCGAACTCAAACCTTCGCTGGAGACCAAGAAGATCGACGGCCTGTTTTTAGCCGGCCAGATCAACGGCACCTCGGGATACGAAGAAGCCGCAGGTCAAGGACTGATGGCCGCCATCAACGCCGTTCAATCCGTGCGGGGCGAGGCACCGATCATCCTCGACCGTTCCCAGGCGTATCTCGGTGTCCTGATCGATGACCTGGTGACCCTCGGTACCAAGGAGCCGTACCGGCTCTTTACCTCGCGGGCTGAATACCGACTGCTGTTGCGGGAGGATAATGCGGACATGCGGCTGCGGGAAATCGGCCACCGGATCGGCCTGGTGGACGAGCCGACCTGGGAGGCCTTTTGCCGGAAACGGGCCTGCATCGATGCAACCGTGTGCCTGTTGCACGAAACGAGAATCAAGCCACATGCGACAGTCAATCGTTTTCTGGAACGCTCGAATTCGGCCACCCTCACCCAAGCCGTCAGCTTGGCAGACATCCTGCGTCGTCCGGAAATACGCTTGCACCATCTTCTTGCCTTGGCCGACGAGGCGGATCTGGGGTACATGTTGCCCGATCCGGCCCTTGTCTATGGCGATGAAATTGAACTCCAGGTGAAATATGAAGGGTATATTCGCCGCCAGGAGGAGCAGATCGCCCGGTTCAGGAAGCTGGAACGCATGGAACTGCCACCCGATCTGGTCTACAAGGGCCTCCCCGGCCTCTCCAACGAGGTGGTGGAAAAGTTGACCAGGGTCCAGCCTAGATCCCTCGGGCAGGCTTCACGGATCTCCGGCATAACACCGGCGGCCTTGTCCGTCCTGCAGATCCACCTCAAACGCATGGGCGCCCTGTAATCGCCTCGTCACCCGCCATGTTAAGCTATCCCATCATCGATCCTGTCTTGCTCTCTCTTGGACCGGTCCAGGTCCGCTGGTACGGCCTGATGTATGTCATCGGCTTCATCGCCGCCTATTTGCTGGTTATGTACCAGGCCAAACGATTCGGCTGGCGGTTGATGCGCCTCCATCTCGACAATCTCCATCTGTATTTGATTCTCGGCGTGGTTCTCGGTGGCCGCCTTGGGTACGCATTGTTCTACAACCCGTCTTATTACCTTGCCCATCCATTGGACATTGCCGCAATCTGGACAGGGGGTATGTCCTTTCACGGCGGCTGCGTCGGTGCATTGGTGGCTGGCTGGCTATATTGCCGGTGGTCCGGGCTCGATTTCTGGAGAGCAGCCGACCTGTTCATCGTGACCGTACCCATCGGCCTCTTCTTTGGCCGCCTGGGCAACTTCATCAACGGAGAGCTGTATGGCCGGATCACCCTGGCCCCGTGGGGCATGGTTTTTCCCGAAGGCGGTCCCCTGCCCCGCCACCCTTCGCAACTCTACGAGGCGGCGCTGGAAGGACTTCTTCTTTTCCTGATCCTCTGGAGTGTCAAGGCCAAGCCCTGGCAGGCCGAAACCTCCGGACGATGGCCGCACGGCGTCATCTTGGCCCTCTTTCTCGTTCTCTACGGCCTGTTCCGCTTTGCTGTGGAATTCGTCCGCGAACCCGACCCCCAGATTGGACTGATCGGCTCGCTGCGGTCGATGGGACAGGTGCTCTGTCTCTTGATGATCGGGGCGGGCGTGGTGGTGTGGGCGGGTCGAAAAGCAGCCATCGGGAGAAAACGGCTCCGATGAAGCCGCCTCTCCCGGTCAACTGCTGATGGGTTGCATCCTATTGAACCTTGCTGGACAAACCCTTTCCGGGCCGGAATTTTACCACCCGACGGGAAGGGATCCGCACAGTTTCCCCTGTTTTTGGATTTCTGCCGGTGCGCGGTGCCCGGTCGACAATCGTAAAACTGCCGAATCCGGTCAATGTCACCCGCTTACCTTCCGAAATGGCAGCGGCCAAGGATGACAACAAGCCATTCAGCCCACGCTCTGCCGCACTTTTGCTAATCTGCGCCGAATGTGCAATTGAGGTTACAAGATCGTTTTTGTTCATGGACGTTCCTCACTTCACTTGATGGTGACTGCACACCGTGCCGTTTGAAAAGGCACGGCCAATCAAAGAAGTTGCAGTAAAGCCCAGGAATCAAGAAAAAACAAGTGTGGGAATTACCTAAAAATCACTAGGTAATGTTACGGAACAGGCAGAGAAAAGCAGGGTAAATCAAAAGACTTGAGCTACCGAGGGGCACGAAAAAAAAATGACATTGCCTGTTATTTTTCTTCGGGAACAAGCAACCCGTTGCTAACCACGTGGTTAACCAGGTCCACGGTGTTCTTCAGTTTGAATTTCTTCAATAGGCTGGCCCGATGATGATCAATGGTTCTGGGGCTGAGATTGAGCGTCTCGCCGATCAGTCTGCTTGAATAGCCCCGCACTACAAGGCGCAACACCTCTTTTTCCCGCTCGCTGAGGGTGAAAAAGGGAGTCTTGTTCGGATCCCGGAAGCCGGCGATTACTTCACCGGTCACTTCCGGCGACAGTTGCGAGGATATATAAGGTTTTCCCGAACGGATCGTTCGTATGGCGGCGAGCAACTCACTGTCGGAATCATCCTTGATCAGATAACCATGGGCCCCTGCCGCCATGGCCTGGTAGAAGTGGTGACTGCCGGAATGCATGGTCAGGATCAGGATGGCCATCACCGGGAACAGCTTTCTGATTTTTCCGACCGCCTCGATACCGTTGAGATGCGGCATGGTTATGTCCAGAATGACCATATCGGGCGGCTCGTGGCGCAAACATTCAAGCAATTCCGAACCGTTGCTTGCCTCTGCGATGATTCGCAGGTTGGGATCGGAGCGCATGAGGGTTTTCAACCCCTGACGCATGAGGCTGTGATCATCGGCGATAACAATGCGATAAGGAGTCATGACAGGGTGTCCGTCATCGGAAAACCATGCTCACGGGACAATGATCGGAACCGTGGATGGTTTCATGGATGGATGCGTCGAGCACCCGGTGACCGCTTGCTCCGTCGACGATGAAATAATCGATCCTCCAGCCGATGTTCTTTGCCCGGGCATTGAAACGGTAGCTCCACCAGGTATACCGGTTGGGCGAAGCATCAAACTTTCTAAAAGTATCGATATAGCCGGCTTCGGCAACGGCATCCATCCAAGCCCGTTCCTGTTTGGAAAAACCTGGATTGCGAATATTCGCTTTCGGATTGGCCAGGTCGATCTCTTTATGAGCGACATTGAGATCTCCGCAGAGGACCACCGATTTTTCAAGACGAAGCCGGTTCATGTGGGCGAGCAAAGCCCGGTTGAATTCCAGTTTGTAGTCAAGCCGCTTCAACTCGGGTTGGGCGTTGGGCGCATAAACGTTGATGAAATAATAATCTGTGAATTCAAGGGTCATGACCCGGCCTTCATCATCAAACAACGGGTTACCGAGTCCGAACGATGGCCGAAGAGGGGTATTTCTTGTGAATACCGCCGTGCCGGCATATCCTTTCTTTTTGGCCGGGTTCCAAATAATCTGGTAATTGTCGATGTTCTGAAGGGATTCAGGAACCTGGTCCGGATGCACTTTGATTTCCTGTAGGGCGACCACATCAGCATCCAGATCCTGGATGATATCAAGAAACCCGTTGTTCAACGCAGCCCGCAATCCGTTGACATTCCAGGAGACGAATTTCCTGCTGGCATCGGGCAAGGCAATCCTGCCAACAGTCCGCGGCGTCACTCCTATTTTCGGGCACCAGGAGGCGACAACGCACCGATCGCAATGCGGACGAAGCGGTGTGCACGTCTTCTGGCCAAAGGCGACCAAAGTGGAATTGATGGAGATCCAATAACGCTCCGGCAAGATCTGGCGCAATGCCATTTCCGTTTGCAGCGGTGTTGCCGTCTCGACCACACCCCAGATATTCATAATAC
>JAUWAH010000014.1 GCA_030602145.1 Desulfobulbus sp. | reverse complement strand
GAACTATTGGAACATCGCCCGCCAGGTGGACGCGCTGTGCAATGAGTTGGCCATCACCGTCCCGGTGGCCATCCACGCCGATCATTACGGCATCAAGAAGCCCGAAGACGTCCCGGCGGCCGCCATCGAGATCCCCACCATATTCGAGGCCGGCATCACTTCGATCGCCATCGACGCCTCCCACATGCCCGATGCCGACAACTTGCTGGCCAGCATCGAATTGGCCAGGTACGTCCCCCATTGGGCCGGACTGGAGACCGAGGTGGGCGAGATCAAGGGCAAGCTGGGCTTGTCGACCAAGGAAGAGGCCCTGTTCATCATCCAGGGATTGAACGCCCATGACATCTTCCCCGACTGGATCGCCCTCAACAACGGCACCACCCATGGTATCGAGGCGTCGGCCCAGGGCATCCAGGTGGAGCTGACCGCCGAGATCCACAAGGCCCTGGCCGGCTACGCGGTTTCCGGTGCCCAGCACGGCACTTCGGGCAACAACTCCGACCGGCTGCGGGCTATTGCCGCCCAGACCTACACCACCAAGGCCAATGTGGCCACCGCCCTGCAGATGGTTTCCTGGGGGTTGGAGGTCAACGATTATGGCAATGCGGTGCTGGACGGTGACGGTGAGTTCATCAAGGTTGCCGGGGAAGGGGTCACCGAGGAGTTGTGGCAGGCCATGCGGACGTTCGCCGAAGGCAAGGGGTGGAAGAAGGGCGATTACAAGAACCTCAATCTGCCCTTTGAAAACAAGATCCTGGGCCAACCCAAACCGGTGCGCGAGCGGATGGCCCGGAGGGTGGAGAATTTCGTCTACACCATGCTGGTCGAGGTGTTCAATGCCGCCGATACTGCCCGGTTCGGGGTTGAGGCGATCCTCGAGGCCGGCTCCTTCGACGTCGGTCCCAAGACCGGCCGGATCGAGTCGCCCGAGCAGTGGACCGTGGCCAGGATCCGGGAGCGGGCCGCCGGCCTGAACACCGACAAGGGCCCGCAGGGCAACTTCGACGATTGAACCGCAAGGAGGGATTTGAGTGGACACACCGCAGACCATCCTGATCACCGGATCGGCCGGGTTCATCGGCCATGCGCTGGCCCTGCGGCTTCTGGCCGAGGGCAGGCGGGTGGTCGGGCTGGACAATCTCAACGACTATTACGACCCCCGACTGAAACGGGACCGGCTGGCCCAACTGCTGGGCCACGCTACGTATAGCCATGCTGAGTTCGACATGGCCGACCGCGAACGGACCGCCGCCCTGTTCGAGGAGCAGCGGTTTGATGCGGTGGTCAATCTGGCCGCCCAGGCAGGGGTACGGTACTCGCTGATCAACCCCCATTCCTACGTTGACACCAACCTGGTCGGTTTTGTCAACCTCCTCGAGGGCTGCCGGCACTCCGGGGTCAAGCATCTGGTCTATGCCTCGTCGAGTTCGGTCTACGGTGCCAACACCAGGATGCCATTTTCGGTGCATGACAATGTCGACCATCCGGTCTCGCTCTATGCCGCCTCGAAGAAGGCCAACGAGCTGATGGCCCACACCTACAGCCACCTGTTCGGCATCCCCACCACCGGCCTGCGTTTTTTCACCGTCTACGGTCCCTGGGGTCGGCCGGACATGGCCCTGTTCCTCTTCACCAAGGCCATTTTGGAAGATCGGCCCATCGACGTGTTCAACAATGGCAACATGGAGCGGGATTTCACCTACATCGATGACATCGTCGAGGGGGTGGTGCGGGTGATCGACCATGCGGCGGCCCCCGACCCTTCCTGGAGCGGCGAGGCACCCGATGCGGCCACCAGCTACTGTCCCTGGCGGGTCTACAACATCGGCAACAACAAGAAGGAACGATTGATGCGGTATATCGAGGTGCTGGAGCAGTGCCTGGGCCGCACGGCGAAAAAGAATTTCCTGCCCATGCAGGACGGTGACGTGCCGGCCACCTATGCCGATGTCGCCGACCTGGTGGCGGCGGTGGGTTTCAAGCCGGCCACCTCCATCGAAACGGGCATCAGCAGGTTTGTGGAGTGGTATCGGGGCTACTATCGGGTCTGACCGCAAAGGGATGACATCCCGTTGCTCAGGGAGGAAATGGGGGGCGGCTTCGCAACAGGACGAGGCCGCCCCCGCTGTTTTTTTACATCAATAGTGCTGGTTGCGGAAGCGGTGCCAAGCCGGAGTGCAAGGTTTTCATTGATCGTTGAGGCCGGCCCCGATCAGGCCCAGCACACTGCGGACGATGCCGTCGGTGTCGATGCCGGCATCGGCCCATAGGGTGGCCTGGGGGCCCTGTTCGACGAAGTGGTCCGGGTAGCCCAAGATGGTGAAGGACGGATGGAGCCCCCGTTCGCTCAGTGCCTGAAGAACCGCGCTGCCAAAACCGCCCTGGATGCAGTTGTCCTCAATGGTGACCACCCGGCCGACCCGTGTCGCCCAGGCAGCGATCAGGTCGGTGTCCAGCGGTCGGACGAAGCGGGGGTTGATCACGGCGGCGGTGATGCCCTGCACCGCCAATCGGTCCGCGGCTGCCAGAGCGGGATGAACGCGGTTGCCCACCGGCACGAGAAGAACGTCGTCGCCCTCCCTGAGCAGTTCGCCCTTGCCGATATCCAGGCGACGGAAATCCCCGTCCAGGGGCACGCCCTCGCCGCTGCCCCGGGGATAGCGGACCACCACCGGACCATTGTGGCTCAGGGCGGTATGGAGCATGTGCTGGAGTTCGTTTTCGTCCCCCGGGGCCATCACCGTCAGGTTGGGGATGGAGCGGAGGAAGGCAAGATCGAAGACGCCGTGATGGGTGGGTCCGTCGGCGCCAACCACACCGCTGCGGTCCAGGGCGATGGTCACCGGCAGGTTGGGCAGGCAGACATCGTGGATCAACTGGTCCAGAGCCCGCTGCATGAACGAGGAGTAGACGGCGAACACCGGGCGCAGCCCTTCGGTTGCCACCCCGGCGGCAAAGGTGACCGCGTGCTGCTCGGCGATGCCGACATCGAAGAACCGGTCAGGAAATTCGGCGGCAAAGGACAGCATGCCGGTGCCGCCGGGCATGGCGGCGGTGATTGCCACCACCCGGTTGTCCTGCCGGGCCAGACGGCAGAGGGTCTGGCCGAACACCTTGGTGTAGGAGATGGCGGTCTTCGGGTTCTTTTTCGGCGCCCCGGTGGCCACGTCAAAGGGACCGATGCCGTGATAATCACCGGGATGGGCTTCGGCGGGCGCATAGCCCTTGCCCTTGGTGGTGATCACATGGACCAGCACCGGACCGTGGTTGTGGTCGCGCACGTTTTCAAGGGTGGCGATCAGGTCGCCGAGTTCGTGTCCCGGAATCGGGCCGACATACTTGAATTTGAGGGCCTCAAACAGCATGCCCGGAGTGAAGAACCCTTTGAGGCTCTCCTCGCTCTTGCGGAGCACGGTGAGGATGTTCTCGCCCACCGAAGACAATGCCATCAGCCGCTCTTCAATGTGATCGCGCAGGCGCCGGATGGTCTTGCCGGTCATTTTTCGGCTGAGGAAACTGGAGAGCGCGCCGACGTTTTTCGAGATCGACATCTCGTTGTCGTTGAGGATCACCACCAAGTCCCGGCCCAGGTCGCCGGCGTGGTTGAGTCCCTCGAAGGCCAGGCCGGCGGTCATCGAACCGTCGCCGATGACGGCGATGACCTTGCCGCCATCGCTCCGGAGGGCTTTGGCCGCCGACATGCCCAGTCCGTAGGAGATCGAGGTGGAACTGTGACCGGCCTCAACCGGGTCGTATTCGCTTTCGGACCGCTTGGGAAAACCGGAGAGCCCCTTGTAGCAACGCAGGGTGCGGAACCGGTCGCGGCGGCCGGTGAGCAGCTTGTGGGCGTAGGCCTGATGGCCCACGTCCCAGATGAGCCGGTCGCGGGGGGTGTCAAAGACTGTATGCAGCGCCAGGGTCAGCTCGACCACGCCAAGGCTGGGGGCGAGATGGCCGCCGGTCTCGGCGACGGTGGCGATGATGGTTTCCCGGAGTTCCTGGGCCAACTGCTCCAGATCGGGCAGGCTAAGGCTCCGCAGGTCGCGGGGTGAGTCGATGGCGTCCAGCAGGGTGCCGGCGCGGGATGTCAGGGTGTCGGCGATCAACATGCCTATTTGTTCCGGTCAACGATGTAATGGGCCAGGGAGCGGAGCGGGTCGGCCCGGTGGTCGAAATTGGCCAGGGCCACCACCGCCTCCTGGACCGCCTCGCGGGCCATGGTCCTGGAGGTGTCCCGGCCGAACAACGAGGGATAGGTAGCCTTTTCCGACTGGAGGTCGCTGCCCGCCGGTTTACCCAGTTGGGCGGTGGTGGCCTCGACATCGAGGAGGTCGTCGACGATCTGGAAGGCGAGGCCGATATGGTCGCCGTAGGTCCGGAGGGCTGCTGTCTGCTCGTCGTTGCCGCCGGCGACAAGGGCGCCGCAGACCACGGAGGCGGTGATCAGCGCTCCGGTCTTGCTGCGGTGGATGCGGCGCAGTTCATCGTACCCGACCGGCTGGCCCTCGTAGAGCATGTCCAGGGATTGACCGCCGACCATGCCCAGGGGGCCGGCCGCATGGGCGATGGTGTGGATGATACGAAGCCGGGCCTGGTCGGCGATGGCCGCCGAGGCCGGGCCGCTGAGCAGTTCGAAGGCGAAGGTCAGCAGGCCGTCGCCGGCGAGTATGGCCGCCGCCTCGCCGAAGACCGTGTGGTTGGTCGGTTTGCCCCGCCGAAGGTCGTCATCGTCCATGGCCGGCAGGTCGTCGTGGATCAGGGAGTAGGTGTGGATGTACTCCAGGGCGCAGGCCACAGTCAGGGCGCGTTGTCCGACGGCCTCGTCGTCGTCCACCGCCTCGGCCCCGGCCAGGCAGAGGATGGGCCGGATACGCTTGCCGCCGGCGAACAGGCTGTAGCGCATCGCCTCGATGTGCTCGGCAAAGGCGCCGATGGGCGCAAGCATCAGGGTGGCCAGCCGGTGCTCGACCCGCTGCCGTTGTTCATTCAGATAGCTTTTGATCTCCACCGTTGTCCTCTGCAAAGGGTACGCCGGTCAGCTTGCCGTCCTTGTTGAGCAGCAGTTCCACCTGCTGCTTGGCTTCATCGAGCCTGCCGCTGCAAAACTGGACCAGTGCCATGCCCTCGTTGAATTTCTCCAGGCTTTTTTCCAGACTGAGTTCTCCGGCTTCCAATTCCTCGGTGAGCTGTTCGAGTCTGGCCAGGGCTTGTTCGAAGGTTTTTTTCGCCATGCAGCGGTCCCAGCACAAAGTTGCGAGCGATTTTATTTGCCGAACCGTTCGGGCAAAG
The DNA here is from genome assembly GCA_030602145.1 of Desulfobulbus sp. Taxonomy (GTDB): domain Bacteria; phylum Desulfobacterota; class Desulfobulbia; order Desulfobulbales; family Desulfobulbaceae; genus Desulfobulbus. The sequence continues at coordinate 9,162 of JAUWAH010000014.1, read as the reverse complement.
GTAATCGTCTATACTAAACTTTCTCCCCATGGGTTTCAAGATCTCTTTGGCAATGACCGATCATATCCAACGTTTCACAACCTGGCTGCTGGTCGAACGTGGCTATTCGCCCCACACCGCCGACGGTTACCGTCGGGACCTGCTCGCTTTCCATCGTTTTTGCGGGGAGCAAACAGGGCCGGAGGCCATCACCACCGACCGGGTGCTGGCCTTCGTCGGTTCACTCTATGCCGACAATGCCAGTGCTTCGGTGGCTCGCAAGCTGTCCTCGCTGCGCACCTTCTTTCGCTTTCTTCGCCGGGAGAAGGTGATGGATGCCGATCCGATCGCCGGGGTGGCCGGGCCGAAACTCGGGCACCACATCCCCGCCTGTCTGACCGTGGACGAGGTGTTCGGCCTGCTCGAGGCGCCGTCGGCGGCCGACCGTTTCTGGCGTCGCGATCGGGCCATGCTGGAGTTGCTTTATGCCACCGGCATCCGGGTTTCCGAACTGGTGGGCTGTGATGTGGGGGATGTCGACACGGCCGCCGAGATGATCCGGGTACGGGGCAAGGGCAACAAGGAGCGACTGGTTCCTTATGGTCGGGCCGCCCGCGAGGCCCTGGAGAAGTATAGGGAGGAACGCGATGCCCTGATGACCGCCCGTCTTCTGCGGGGCCATCAGATCGACGATCGGGCCCTCTTTCTCAATGGGCGGGGCAGCCGTCTGACCGCCCGCAGCGTCGAGCGGATCATCCAGGTGTACGGGTTGAAGGCGGGGATCGGGGTGCTGGTCACGCCGCACGTCCTGCGCCACTCCTTTGCCACCCATATGCTGGAGATGGGAGCCGATCTGCGCACCGTGCAGGAACTCCTGGGCCATGCCAGCCTGTCGACCACCCAGAAATACACCCATCTCAACATCGATCACTTATCCAAGGTCTACGATCAGGCGCATCCCCAGGCCAGGGGACGATCGCGTTGAACGACGGATCAGGGATTGACGCCTTTTTTCATCATGGTTACAGGTCAAGGGCGTACTGTCTGCTCTCAACTCCCACCCACATCGCTGCCATGCCACAACACAATACTCCCATCCGCTCCACCACCATCGTTGCCATCCGCCACAAGGGACGGGTGGTGGTCGCCGGCGACGGCCAGGTTTCCTTCGGGACAACCATCATCAAGCACCAGGCCCGCAAGGTCCGGCGACTCTACCACGACCAGGTGATTACCGGTTTCGCCGGTGCCACCGCCGATGCGTTCACCCTCTACGACCGGCTGGAGCAGAAGCTGGAGCAGTTCAACGGCAACCTGATGCGGGCCGCGGTCGAACTGGCCAAGGACTGGCGCATGGACAAGATGCTGCGCCGATTGGAGGCCATGCTCATCGCTGTCGACGCCAGGCACTCGCTCCTGCTGTCCGGGACCGGCGACGTCATCGAGGCCGATGACGGCATCCTGGCCATCGGCTCCGGCGGTCCCTATGCCCAGGCGGCCGCCAAGGCCCTGATCGCCCACTCCGCTCTCGATGCCGAGGCCATCGCCCGGGCCGCCCTGGAAATCGCCGGGACGATCTGCGTCTACACCAACACCCACATTGTTGTCGAATCGATATGAAAGGGATCAATTCGCTTACGCCCAAGGAAACCGTCGCCGAACTGGACCGCTACATCATCGGCCAGGCCGAGGCCAAGCGGTCGGTGGCCATCGCCCTGCGCAACCGCTGGCGCCGCCAGCAGGTCGAACCGCCGCTCCGCGAGGAGATCGCCCCCAAGAACATCATCATGATCGGGCCCACCGGTGTCGGCAAGACCGAAATTGCCAGGCGATTGGCCCATCTCGCCCAGAGTCCCTTCCTCAAGATCGAGGCGTCCAAGTTCACCGAGGTCGGCTACGTCGGCCGCGATGTCGAATCAATGATCCGCGACCTCACCCAGTTGGCGGTCAACATGGTCACCAGGGAGGCCGAGGAGGGCGTCCAGGAGAAGGCGGCGGCCATGGCCGAGGAGCGGTTGCTCGACCTGCTGCTGCCACGTCCGGCCGCCCAGGGGCCAGCCCCCCAGGCCAACGTGATTTCGCTGGGGTATGACAGCGGCGACAGAGAACGTCGGGAGGAAAGCCGCACCCAAACCACCAGGGAGCGGTTCCGCGAGATGCTCCGCCGGGGCGAACTGGACGACCGGGTGGTCGAACTGTCGGTGGCGGCGCCCGGCTCCACCCCGATGGTGGAGGTGTTTTCCGCCTCGGGCATGGAGGATATGCAGAATTCGCTGCAGGAGGCCTTTTCCAAGTTTTTTCCCAAGAAGAAGCAGGCCAAGAAAATGAAGGTGCCCGAGGCCCTGGAAGCACTCAGAAAGGAGGAGGCCGAGCGGCTGGTGGACACCGAGAGTATCGCCGAGAAGGCGATCCGCCGCACCGAGCAATCGGGGATCATCTTTCTCGACGAGATCGACAAGATCGCCTCCCGGGGCGGGACCAGTTCCGGTTCCCCCGAGGTGTCCCGCGAGGGCGTGCAGCGCGACCTGCTGCCCATTGTCGAGGGCACCACCGTGTCCACCAAGTACGGCCCGGTCAAGACCGACCACATCCTGTTCATCGCCAGCGGCGCCTTCCATGTCTGCAAACCGTCCGATCTGGTTCCCGAACTCCAGGGGCGCTTCCCCATCCGGGTCAGCCTCCACGCCCTGGGCGAGGAGGAGTTCTTCCGCATCCTCACCGAGCCGAAGAATGCCCTGATCAAGCAGTACACGGCGCTTTTGGCCACCGAGGATATCCACCTGGTCTTCGAGGAGGAGGCCATCCGGGAGATGGCCCGGATCGCTGTCCAGGTCAATCAGAAGACCGAGGATATCGGCGCCCGCCGGCTGCACACCATCATCGAGCGGGTGCTTGATGAAATTTCCTTCGACGCTTCCGATCGGGAGGATCTGGGGTTCACGGTGAGTGCCGATTATGTGCGGCGGCAACTGACCGATATCTCTGAAAACGAAGACCTGAGCCGCTACATTCTCTGATCCGACCACGCCGCCATGCAACAGCCCATTGACCCCGAATGCACCTATTGCCCCCGCTGCGGCGACGAGTACCGCGCCGAGATCCGTACCTGTGCCGCCTGCGATATCGACCTGGTGAGCGGCGCCCACCTGCTGGCAAGGCTGAACCGGCAAGGCTCGGTCGAGTCGACCCTGAGCATCGAGCCGGATGAACCCCTGGTTGCCGTCCGCCGGGGGCCGCTGGCGCAGATCAAGGCCCTGCATGTCTATCTTGTCGATTGTGGCCTGCCCTCCCTGGTGACCAAGGAGGAGGGCGGTGCCTGCGGCTGCCGGGGGCCCGAAGTGGTCCTGCAGGTGCGGGAGACGGATCTGGATGGGGTTATGGAAGCGCTGGCCCGGGAATATCTGCACAGCACCGGTCTGGCCGAGCACGACACCCGGTTTGCCGGCGCGGTCTACGATGCCGGGGCGGCCGAGGCCGTTTGTCCAGCCTGCGGCTGCCGGTTCACCACCGCCTCGACTGTCTGCCCCGACTGCGGCCTCTGCTTCGCCTGAAACCGATACGCTCCGGAAGCCGCGCCGGTCAAGGAGAAGACCGGTGCGCATCGTTGTGCCGTTGACCCCACCGTGCAAGGAGTTGTCATGGCTCTCCATCCGGCCATCTTTACCCTGATCACCGATTTCGGCCTCAAAGATCCCTATGTCGGCCAACTCAAGGGTGCTCTGCTCAGGGGCTGCCCGGCGGCCACCATCATCGATCTCACCCACCATATTGCCCCCTGGGATGTGGTGGGTGCCGCGGTTGCCATTCGCACCAGCTACCGCTTTTTCCCGGTCGGTACGGTCCATCTGGTCGTGGTCGATCCCGGGGTGGGCAGCGAACGGGCCATCCTTGCCGCCGCCGGCGACGGTCATTATTTCATTGCCCCCGATAACGGCTGCCTGTCGCTGCTGGTCGCCGACCACCGGATTGCCTCGATCCATCGGGTGGAAGAGCCGATTTTTTTCGACGCGTCTGTCAGTCCCACCTTCCATGGCCGTGACATCATGGCCCCCGTGGCCGCTGCCCTGGCCAGCGACGGCCACCTGGAACGGTTCGGCCCCGTCGTGGAGCCGATCACCATTCGCACTGTTTTTCCTCCGAAGGCAATCGATGCTGCCGGCTGCCTCCATGGCCAGGTCCTTGGCATTGATCACTTCGGCAATATCCGGACCTCCATCCGCGCCGACCGGTTCGATCCGGCCGCCTTTGCCTTCGTCGAGATCGGCGGCCGACGGATCGGACCTCTGGTTCGCTGCTATCAAGAGGCTGAGACAGGCTCCCTGCTGGCCCTGATCGACAGCGCAGGTTTCCTGGAGATCGCCGCCAACCGGGCCAACGGGGCAGCCCTGATCGGTTGCGCGGTCGGCGATCCGGTCATTGTGCACCTCGGCACCGGAGAGACCGGGGCAGGGGGGGCGGAGTAGGAACTTCTCCACCGCATCGCCTCGGAATCACGGCAACCGGGTCATGTTTGTTGGGGAAATGGCCGTCCTTTCCTTTGCTTCTTCGCCAGGATGTGCTTATACTGCAAACGTAAGAGGCTGTTTGCTGTCTGGTTGTTCTGTACGTCTCATTCATCAACACAACACGAGAGGAGGAACACATGGCTGTCAAAGTATTGATCAAACGAAAGGTCGCAGAAAACAAGGCACCGGAACTGGAGGCCCTTCTTCGCAAGATGCGGGCCATGACCCTCAACCAGAAAGGATACATTTCCGGGGAATCCTTTACCCGGCTCGATGAGCCCGGCGTGAGCATGGTTATCAGCACCTGGCAGACCATTGACGACTGGCGGGCATGGACGCTCAGCAAGGAACGGATCGAGGTGCAGGAGCAGATCGACAAGCTGCTCGGTGCGCCGACCCAGTATGAAATTTTCGAGAACGCCTGAAGCAAAAACGTAAGCAGCCGGTCGAACGACCGGTTTGTCCAACCGTGCAACGCAAAGCGGCCCATCCAGCAGGATGGGCCGCTTTTTTTTATCCGGATGGAGGCGCTCAGTGACCGTTGCGGCCGTTGCCGTTGCGGCGCGGCGAGACCTCGGGCTTGCGCATCTGCACCGTGAGCGAGCGGGGTCCGCAGAGTCTGGTGATCTGGCGGAAGAGATCGGTGGAGGGCCGGATGGCCATATCCTTGAGCACCTGGATATCAACCTCGCCCCGGTGGTCGAAGTGGAGGGTGAGCAGCACCGGCGTGGCACCGTGGTGCTGGTAGAGCAATTCCTTCAGCTCCAGCATGTGCTGGCGCGAGGTCGAGCCAGCCCTAAGGGTGATCATCGCCCGTTCGGTGGACTGCTCCAGGGTTTCGGCCAGCCCCTTGACTTCCTGGGCCACGATCTTGGCCCCCCGTTCTCCCTGCTGCACCGTCCCCAGGACGATCAGCGGCTGGTCGCTGGTCAGCAGGGCGGCGCATTCGGCAAAGGTGGAGGGGAACACGATCACCTCGATGCTCGAACTCATGTCCTCGAGGACAGTGAAGGCCATCCGCTCGCCCTTCTTTGACTTGTGCTCCTTGTAGCCGGCCAGCAGGCCGCCGATGCGGACCACCTCGCCGTCGCGCAGCTTCTCGGCCCCGGCGATGTCGGTGTCCGCCACCCGGCGCAGATCCTCCATGACCCCTTCCAGCGGATGGCCGGTGAGGAAGAAGCCGACCGTTTCCTTCTCGAAGGCCAACCGTTCCAGGTTGGGCCAATCATCGACCGCGGGCAACTCCACCTCCGTCGCCCCGTTCTGCTTGGCGGCCGGCTGGCCGATGGCAAACAGGTTCATCTGGCCGCTCATCCGGTCGCGCTGCACCGCCTTGGCCCGCTCGATGCACTGATCGAGCACCTCCATGTACTGTCTGCGATTGTGGTTGAGCGAGTCGAAGGCCCCGGCCTTGATCAAGCTCTCGATGACTTTGCGGTTGACCTTGGCGGAGTCGATCCGGCTGCAGAAATCGGCCAGCGACTGGTAATGGCCGCCCTCCTTGCGTTCGGCCAGGATCGAGTCCAGGGCCGCGCCGCCCACGTTCTTTACCGCCGCCAGACCAAAGCGGATCCGGTCGTTGATGACCGTGAAGTCATTGAACGATTCGTTGATGTCCGGCGGCAGTACCTCGATTTTTTCCTGACGGCACTCGCTGATGTACTTGACCACCTTGTCGGTGTTCTCCACGTCGCAGGAGAGCAGGGCAGCCAGGAACTGGGCCGGGTAATGGGCCTTGAGGTAGGCGGTCTGATAGGCGATCAGAGCGTAGGCCGCCGAGTGCGACTTGTTGAAGCCGTAGCCGGCGAACTTGGCCATCAGGTCGAAGATGTACTTGGCCTTGTCCTCGGGGATGTTGCTGACCTTGGCCCCGGCCATGAACTTGCCGCGCTCCTTCTCCATCACCTCCGGGATCTTCTTGCCCATGGCCCGCCGGAGGATGTCGGCGTCGCCCAGGCTGTAGCCGGCCAGGATGTTGGAGATCTTCATGACCTGTTCCTGGTAGACGATGACCCCGTAGGTCTCCTGGAGCACCGACTTGATCTGCGGCAGCGGATAGTCGGCGGGCTTGCGGCCGTGCTTGGTCTCGACAAAGGTGTCGACCATGCCCGAGTCGAGGGGGCCCGGCCGGTAGAGGGCCACCAGGGCGATCAGGTCGGAGAATTGCTCGGGCTGCATCTTGATCAAGAGTTCGCGCATGCCGTCGCTTTCCAATTGGAAGACCCCCAGGCTGTCGCCCCGGCAGAGCAGCGCAAAGGTCTTGGGATCGTTCATCGGAATTTTGCGCAGATCGACCTCGGTGCCCAGATCGTAGCCGATCAGCTTCAACGCCCGGTCGATCACGGTCAGGGTCTTCAGGCCGAGGAAGTCGAACTTGATCAGTCCGGTCTTCTCGGTGTACTTCATGTCGTACTGGGTGAGGATTTCCTTGTTGGGGCCGATGCAGACCGGCAGGTAGTCGACCATCGGCGTCGGCGAGATCACCACCCCGGCGGCATGGGTCGACTTGTGCCGGGCCAACCCCTCCAGGGTCTGGGAGATGGTCAGCAGTTCGCGGACCTCGTCCTCCTTCATGGCCTCGCGCAATCGGGGTTCCTTCTCGATCGCCTTCTTCAGGGTGATCTTCAGCTCCTCGGGCACCAGCTTGGCGATCCGGTCCACCACCGGCAGGGGAATATCCAGGACCCGGCCGACATCGCGGAGCACCGCCCGGGCCTTCATCGACCCATAGGCAACGATCTGGGCGACATGTTCGTCACCGCCGTAACGCTTGCGCACATAGTCAAGCACCTCGTCGCGCCGGTCCTTGCAGAAGTCGATATCGAAGTCGGGCATGGAGACCCGTTCGATGTTGAGGAACCGTTCGAACAGCAGACCATAGGGGATGGGATCGATGTCGGTGATCGCCATGCAGTAGGCGGCCAGGCTGCCGGCGCCGGATCCGCGACCGGGACCGACGGGGATTTTCTGCCGCTTGGCCCAGTTGATGAAGTCGGCGACAATCAGGAAGTAGCCGGAAAAACCCATCTTCTGGATGACCTCGACCTCGTGGGTCAGTCGGTCGCGGTAGGTTTTCTCGGTCTCGGCGTCCACCGGACCCAGCTCGCGCAGGTGATCGAGCCGCTCCTTGAGACCGTCCCAGCAGGCCCGGGCAAACACCGAATCCAGGGTCTCGCCCGCCTGCACCGGAAAGATCGGGAAGTGGTTGTCGCCGAACTTCAGCTCCAGATTGCACCGCTCGGCCACCTCCAGGGTATTGCTCAGGGCCTGTGGGCAATAGCCGAACTGGGCGGCCATCTCGTCGCCTGACTTGAAAAACAGTTGATTGGTGTTGAAGCGAAACCGGTTGGGATCGTTAATGGTCTTGCCGGTCTGGATGCAGAGCAGTACCTCGTGGGCGTAGGATTCCTCCTGGGTGAGGTAATGGCAGTCGTTGGTGGCCACCAACTTGATGCCCAGCTCATCGGCCAGGGCCATCAATCCCTGGTTGGCCACGGTCTGCTCGGCCAGACCGTTCTCCTGGATTTCGAGATACAAGCGGTCGCCAAACACCTTCTGCATCTCCAGGGTGCGGGCGCGGGCTCCGTTCGGGTCGCCATGGGTCAAGCGCCAGGGAATCTCGCCCTTCAGGCAGGCGGTGAGCACGATCAGCCCTTCGTGGTGCTGGTAGAGGGTCTGGCGGTCGATGCGCGGCCGGTAATAGAATCCCTTGGTCTGCGCCAGGGAAGTCAGCTTCATCAGGTTGCGGTAGCCGGTCTCGTCCATGGCCAGGGCAACGAGATGAAAGTTATGGCCGCCGCTGCGGTCATGGAGATGCATGCCGTTTTCCGCCAGGTAGAACTCGCAGCCGACCAGCGGCTTGATGCCGGCTTTTTTTGCTTTTTCGTAAAACTCGAGCGCCCCGTACATGGCGCCGTGATCGGTGACCGCCACGGCATCCATGCCGAATTGCTTGGTCGTCTCGATCAGGTCGGCGATGCGGATGGCCCCGTCGAGCATGGAGTATTGAGTGTGAACGTGGAGATGGGTGAAGGGTGTGGGCATGGGATAGGTGGTTTAGGTGGTTAGGTGGTTAGCCCGTAGGTTGGGGTGAGGGACGAACCCCAACACCATCGCATCATTCGATCGTTCCCGGGCTCCAGTGTGGGAATGTTGCAAGGGCGCTCCTGCGTCCAGTTTGTGTTCGGAGCCATGGGCTCTCTCGATGAGCCTTGATTGTCTGCAATCACTCGGTGTGCACGAAGACCGCCAACGTTCGGGACAACAAGAGCAAATCGCCTGGGCGAGTCTCTTTGTTCTGCGTGTAAAAACAAAGGGTTGTGGTGATCTTGGTTTGGCGTGCCGCAGGGCACGGGATCCATACTACACCACCGGTAACTTTTTGCACCCCTGATTTTCAGGGCGATGATGCGGGGATGGAGGGGCCCTAAGAAACCGCCGGTCCGTCGCGATCCTCCCGGTCGTCGACTGGGAACCGGTCGTCAATGGTGATGTGAAACCGTTCCTGGATGCGGGTCAGCGGTACCAGGTCGGCCTTGCGATCCGAGGGGGTGAGGAAGGAGAGCAGCTTGGTGCGCAGCACCGTGGGGTTGAGTTCGCCCTGGATGGCGAGGACGCCTTCCATGATGATCTTCTGGAGGAGCAGCTCCTGGTTGGTCCGCTCGCGCAGGTTGGCGGC
>JAUWAH010000207.1 GCA_030602145.1 Desulfobulbus sp. | reverse complement strand
TCATTTTTTCCAGCATGCTTTTTTATTTCCTGGTAGGGAACAAGCTTGGCGCAGGGTTTTCCTCGGAAGGTGATAACAACTTCCTCTCCTCGGCTGACGGAATCCAGGAGTTCTTTTGAACGAAATCTCAAATCTTTGGCGGTTGCCTTCATGCCAGCCCTCTCTGTGCTCAATTTACACTAAAGAGTATAAACTTGGCGATCGGCTGAGTCAATCATGTTCTTCTGAGCGATGTTTTCGAGCTGCTGGCCCCGGAATTCCCCGCAATGAATCGATACAAGCAGGCAGCGCCCTTTCTACAAGGCGATCACCGTGAAATCTTCGAGTAACAACTCACTTTGCCACTGAGGTAATCTGGCGGATGGTCCTTTGATCTGCACAAGGGGAGGCTCCCGGTTGGCCAAACCGTTTATCTTGGCCCACAGGGTGATGTCTCCCCAATACTGAGGCGGCGTGCCGGCTGCGGCAACAGTTGCAAAAATCTTTGCCGGCGTATCGTTTCCCCCTTGTGCAGCGCCCAGCGTGAAGTTTCCGGATTATAAATCTCGCACGTCCCAGCTCCCGCCGTGCAGGCGGCGTGGGTCCCTGGCCAGCAGCCGGACCAGTCCCGCTGAGGATTGCTCCGGGGTCATCAGCTGCCCTTGCTCCTTCCAAGGCCGAAACACGGCCTGAAGCTGCTTGGCTGCCCCGCCTTGGGACTCCCGAGCCTGGACCTGCATTCGTGTTTCCACGATACCCGGACGATAAATCAGGGTGGTAACGCAGGGCGCTTCGGCGGCCAGTTGCCGGGCCAAATGCTCTTCCGCGGCCTTGGCCGCGCAGTAGGCCGCGATGCCCGGCTGGGTCTTTTCCGCGGCCCCGGAGCCGAAAAACACGGCCAGCCCCTCGCCCTTGGACAGCAAATCGGGAAGGCAGCAGCGGATCAACTGATGGCCGGCCATGACATTGGCCGCGAACACCGCCTGAAAATCCCCGGATGAAAGCTCCCAGATATACGGTCCAGGGTGCAGCAGGCCAGCGGCATGAATGAAACCTTGGAAGTTTCCTATAGCCCGAGCGGCTTCCAGCATGGAGGCCACAGTCTCGGCCTTGGAAGCGTCCCCGGCCACAACAACCACCACGGCCTTGGGCGCTACGCCATCTTCGGCACACAACTCGCGAGTTTCCCGCAACATGTCGCCGCTTCGGGCGTTGATCACCAAGTTCACGCCTTCCCTGGCCAAGGCCACGGCTAAGGCCCGCCCGATGCCCATGGACGCGCCGGTGAGCAGCAGGGTTTTGCCGCGAAAAAAATGCGACACGTGTGTTTCCGATATATTCGCTTCCTCCATCAATTCATCCTGGATCAAAATTTTTCGGGATAATTTTCCTGCGCCAAAAGTCGAGATAGTTCCAATACACCGTACCTCCACCTGTTCCAATGAGATCGGAATACGGTCAGGTTCAACTAAACAACAGGCTGTGGAAAAACAGTCGCGACGAAAGCATGTTGGGCTTCTCAACACCTTGTTCTTACGTGCACAGGTTTTTCTTTCAAGGGTTTTTCTGGACCCTCACGTTTTCGATCAGGCACGTATCCAGTGTAGGCCCGCCAGCAAGCAAGCCCCTCGTCGTCCCACGGGCGAGTACAATCCGACCCTGTTTTTAGTGTTGACCATAAACTAAAAACACAATATATAGTGGCCAAGCGGTTCCTTCTGTTTCATCGAACAGGAGGATGAAAAGGGAATCCGGTGCAAGTCCGGAACTGTCGCGCAGCGGTAATCAGGAACGAACGTTGTCGGAAACACTGGTCGACCGACCGGGAAGTGACAACCAATAGGCCCACCAATCGCCTGAAAGTCCGAAGACCTGCCGTGAAACCGCAGCCGAAATTTCAATGGCTGCCCACCACGCCACTCTTACCTCGCGTCAAGGAGAGAGCCATGCCACAAGTCCGTCCGCAGACCTCCGTCAAGTTCTTCACCACCATCAAAAAACGCGATCAGCGTCTGGTCCCGTTCGAGTCGGGCAAAATCACCAATGCCCTGTTCAAAGCCGGCCAGGCCACGGGCGAATTCGGCCTGCCCGAGGCCCGGCGGCTGACCATGCACACCCTGGCCATCGCCCAATCCCTCTGCGACGCTGAAATCCCGACGGTCGAGGAAATCCAGGACGTGGTCGAGGAGGTGCTGCTCTCTTCCCCGTTCAAGAAGACCGCCAAGGCCTACATCATCTACCGGGATCAGCACGCCCGCCTCCGAGAGATGGTGACCCAAACGGATCTGGCCCTGATCGACGGCTACCTGCAGCAGCTCGACTGGCAGGTGCAGGAAAACTCCAACATGTCCTACTCCCTGCAGGGACTGAACAACTACATTTCCAGCGAGGTCAGCCGGACCTACTGGCTCAACAAGATCTATTCCACCGAGGTGCGCAACGCCCATCAAAACGGCGATCTGCACATTCACGATCTCAATCTGCTCTCGGTCTACTGTGTTGGTTGGGACCTGCGCGACCTGTTGCTGTGCGGGTTTACCGGTGCGCCCGGCAAGGCGGAAAGTGCACCGGCCAGGCATTTTCGTAGCGCGCTCGGCCAGATCGTCAACTTCTTCTACACCCTGCAGGGGGAGGCCGCCGGTGCCCAGGCCTTTTCCAGCTTCGACACCCTGCTCGCCCCCTTCATTCGCCACGACGGCCTCACGTTCCGGGAGATCAAACAGGCGCTCCAGGAATTTGTCTTCAATCTCAACGTGCCGACCAGGGTCGGCTTCCAGACGCCCTTCACCAACCTGACCATGGACCTGACCCCGGCCTCGAATCTAAAAAACGTGCAGGTGGTAATCGGCGGCAAAGAGCAGGATACCGTTTATGGCGAGTATCAGCGCGAGATGGACATGTTGAACCAGGCCTTCCTGGAGGTTATGGCCGAGGGCGATGCCCGCGGCCGGGTCTTCACCTTTCCCATACCGACCTATAATATCACCGCCGAATTCGACTGGGATCATCCGGGTCTGGAGCCGCTCTGGCAAACTACGGCCCGCTACGGGCTGCCCTATTTTGCCAACTTCATCAATTCCGATCTCCGTCCCGACGATGCCCGTTCCATGTGCTGCCGGCTCCGGCTTGACACAAGAGAACTTGAAAAACGGGGTGGCGGACTGTTCGGCGCCAACCCGCTCACCGGATCGATCGGGGTGGTCACCATCAACATGGCGGCGCTTGGTTTCCAGGCTGCGAACGAGGCCGATTTCTTCCAACGTCTGGATCGTCTGATGCACATCGCCAAGACCTCGCTGGAAACCAAGCGCAAGGTGCTGGAAACCTTTACCGAAAAGGGGCTCTATCCCTACATCCGCTTCTATCTTCGCGCCATTCACCAACGGTTTGGCCGCTATTGGGAAAACCATTTCTCGACGATCGGCCTCATTGGTGTCAACGAGGCCTGCCTGAATCTGCTGGGCCAGGATATCGGCACCGACCAGGGCCGTGCCTTTGCCCTGCGGATTCTCGACCACATGCGCCTACGTCTGCAACAATTTCAGGGCGAGACCGGTCATCAGTACAATCTGGAGGCCACTCCGGCGGAAGGCACCGGCCATCGGCTGGCTCGGCTGGATGCCCGCCGTTTCCAGGGGATGCGTTTTTCACTCGCCTGCCCCGGTGAAGCGGGTGTCCCCATCTATGCCAACTCGACCCAGTTGCCGGTCAACTACACCGACGACATCTTTACGCTGCTCGATCATCAGGATGAGTTACAGACCAAGTACACCGGCGGCACGGTGGTGCACTGTTTCGTCGGCGAATCCGATATCGATCCGCAAACGGTCAAGTCCTTTATCAGGACTGTCTGCACCCATTACCGTCTTCCGTACTTCACCCTGACCCCCACCTTCTCGATATGTCCCCAACACGGATACCTGGCCGGTGAGCACGCGCATTGTCCACGCTGCCAGGAGCGAACCGAGATCTATTCCCGAGTGGTGGGATATCTCCGTCCCGTTCAGCATTGGCACGAGGGCAAGCAGGCGGAATTCGCGGCCCGGACGACCTATGACCGCAATTTCTGAACTTGCCATCGGCGGGTATCATCCGGCCAGTTTCATCGATTATCCCGGCAAGGTTGCGGCCGTGGTCTTTTTCCAGGGATGCAATTTTTGCTGTCCCTATTGTCATAACGCGCAACTTATCCCCCGCAATCGTGGCGGGGTCCTGACGCCGCAGGCAATCTTCGCCCGCTTGCGACAGCGGCAAGGGCAATTGGCAGGAGTGGTCTTGAGCGGCGGAGAACCCACACTTCAGAAAGGCTTGCCGGATTTCTGCCGCGATCTCAGGGGCATGGGATATGCAATCAAACTGGACACCAACGGCAGTAATCCCAATCGTTTGGCCCTGTTGCTTGCGGAACAGCTCGTCGACTATGTGGCCATGGACCTGAAGGCCTCGTTTGAGCGATATCCGGAGCTGGCCGGAACACAGATCGATCCGAATGCGCTGCGCCGCTCGGTGCGACTCATCAGGGACAGCGGCATTGGGCACCACTTCCGGACGACCTTTGACCAAAGTCGACTCACCGAGGAGGATCTGGTACGGGTTCAGGCCCTGATTCCTTCAGGGTCGCACTATGTTGTCCAACCCTGTCGGTCTTTCCGATCAACAGGGGCCGGCTAACTCGCCATGCGAGCGATTCAGCAGAAAGAGCCGCCGGTCACCGCAAGGCAGAGCACAACAAGACGTGCCCCCAGCGCGCAAATCAGGGAGAGAAGAACAATCACTCCTCCCAGGCGGGCGCCGAAGAGGGCGACATAGTTGGGCAGCATGGAACGCAGATAGATCATCGGGGCCATGACCAGACCGCCGATCATCAGGGCAACGACCGCCTGTTGTGCGTTGATTTGGTGCTGGGTCAAGAGTGCGGCCAGCGAAGAGACCCCGGCCAGAGGGCTGACCGCGTAAACCCCGAGCGGTCCCAGGACCACGGCGGGCAGTCCCAGATGGTTGGCCATCGGCCCGATCAGGGCTTCGGTCCAGGAAAAGAATCCCAATTCCAGACCAAGCAGGACGAGAAACATCATCCCCGTGCTGTAGGCAGCGATCCGCACAAAGAGCCGGCTCTGTTTCTTGACACGGTCCATAAACAGGTGAGCAAAACCACCTGATCGTTCGTGCTCAACCAAAGAGGTTGACGACGTCTTCATCAGCCCGTCTGCTGAACTCTCCCTGTCTTTGAGGAGGAAGCGACCGGCAACAACGACAAAGACAATTTTGATCAGACCTGCCAGCCAGAAGGCGACCAGATAGATGCCGCCGACCCATGGGCCGAGCAGGGGGAAGATCACTGGGAAATGGTAGGTGAGCAACTCCT
>JAUWAH010000005.1 GCA_030602145.1 Desulfobulbus sp. | reverse complement strand
GGGCTGAAATCGCGTATCATGGACCGCCTCGCCGGGCGCGCAAGGGTATGCATCCCGCTGCCGTCACGACGAAGCCATGATCACCGCATCCACCTCAACATGGAGCCCGATATGCTGACCCTGCACGACAACGAAATCATCGTCGACAAACACACCACCAAACTGGTGGCCTACCGCCTGGAAGACACGGTCCGCGCCCCGGCGATCATCGTCTTCGTCGACGACGACAAACCGCAACTGCTGCCGATCCGGCAGGGTGTCACGCCGCCGGTGACGATCCGTTCACAGAACATGGAGGCCCCGATCGAGATCATCACCTACAACGAAATCAGCAACTTCCTCGGCCAATCGTGATACACTGGCAAAATGGAGGAAAACGACCGTTTTGTCATTTCGAGCGTAGCGAGAAATCTCCGGAATACTAGTGAGATTTCTCGCTACGCTCCTCGAAATGACAGAAATCCACTTTTTTCGAAACCATCAATCGTGAACAACCTCGCCCACGGGAGGGCAGAATAAGAGCCGCTCCCCACCGCCCCCCCGCCGGCCGAGACGCTCAAAACGGGATCGTGCCCCCTCAATCGTCGGCCAGGAGTTCCTTGGCGTGCTGCTCATAACAGGTCGGGCAGATGCCGTGGCTGAACTCGGCATCGGAATGCCGGGAGATGAACTGTTCCAGTTGGTTCCAATAGCCTGAATCATCGCGTATTTTCTTGCAGAACATGCAAATGGGAATGATCCCCTCAAGGACTTTTATATCCTCGAAGGCCTTTTGCAGACTGGCGATCAGGTTTTCTTTCTGCTCCTCCGCTCTCTTCCGTTCTTCTATCTCCCTGACCAGTTGAACATTGGTATCGCGCAGTTCCTTGAAAATCAGCTCGTAGGGATTTTCGATGCCGTTCTTGATCAACGCCAAATAGATGAAAATGAAACTGAATATCTTGAAATAATGGCCAACCATGTTGGAAAAACCGTAGTTGTCGATATAGAATGTAAAAGACAACTCGCTGACGATAGCGCATACAATTGAAAAAAGAATGTATTTGAAAATTTTTTTCTCAAAATACATTCTGTTTTTGAAAAGAAGATACATACTCAAAGCAAGAATTGAGCATATTGCATATTCGCTGTAAATTTTGAACGATGTCTGACCATAACCCTCGACAAAACAAACAGGAAATATCTTCCAATAAAAAATCGATAAAACGATGATCGTCGTTAACAAAAAATACAAAACAACCAAGAACTTTATATTGAAACTGTGTTTTTTATCTATGAAGTAAAAACCTGCTGCCAGCGAAGCGCTCTCCATGAATCTTGCCCCGATCCACAACTGATTGGCGTAATACTCATAATCACCGAAAATCGACATGCCCTTATAGCTCAAGGTGTGGAGCAGATCAAGAAACGAGACAAACAGATAGGTGACACTCACAAAGAGAAGGTAATTGTTTTGAATATATTTCCTTGAATTCCATCCGATCACGAAGACCGAAAACCCGATGACAATGCTGTAGATCTCTGCGATGGAATGAAAGAGCAGGTAGTTATGCCATGAGGTGAAGTACAGCCCGATAAAGACGAGTGTCATTGTTATCAGGGCAAACCCGGAAAAGCTCCTTTCGGTGGCACTGCGGTTCATACACCCTCCTCGGTGATCACAAGCGGTCCTCCCTCGGACCCAGCACCTTTCTGAGCAAGGCACCCAGCTCTCCCTTGGTGAGAGGTTTCATGATAAAGCCTTGAATACCAAGCTGTTTTGCCTGCTCCTCATTGACAAGGTTACTGAACCCGGTGCAGAGGACGATCGGCAGGCCGGGCCGTATCCGGAGCATCCTTCGGGCCAGGTCCACCCCGGTCAGGCCCGGCATGGTCTGGTCGGTGACCACCGCGTCGAAAGCGTCCGGTTCGTTTTGGAAGGTTGCCAGGGCCTCCAGGCTGCTGGTGAAGACAGTGACCTCATAGCCCAACCGTTCGAGCATGGCCCGGCCCATGTCCGCCAGCAGTGCTTCGTCATCGACAAAGAGAAGGCGTCCCCGACCCGTCAGGGAAGCCGTCTCGACCTTGGCTGTCGGCATCACCTCTTTTTCCGCGGCCGGGAGATAGACGTGAAACGTGGCCCCCTCCCCCGGCTGCCCCTCGCAGACAGCGAACCCCCCGGCGGTCGAGGCGATGCCATGGACAATGGCCAGCCCCAGCCCGGTCCCCTTGCCGACCCCCTTGGTGGTGAAATACGGTTCGAAAATCTTGTCCCTGATCTCCATCGGTATGCCGGGACCGGTATCGCTCACGGTCAGCCGGACAAACCTGCCCGGCTTGACCCCGGGCCTGGAGAGGAGATCGGCGGCGGCCAGCTCGCATGCTCTCAGCTCGATGACGATGGTGCCGCCCGTCTGCTCCATGGCGTGATAGGCGTTGGTGCAGAGGTTCATCACCACCTGATGCATCTGAACCGGATCGGCGACAACCACCATGTCATCGCCCTCCAGGCGCGTGTCGATGGTGATGGTCGAGGGAATCGTCGACCGGAGAAGCTTCACCGCCTCCTTGACCATCAGCGCCGGTTCCAGCCGGATACGCTTGGTTTCCCCCTGACGACTGAAGGCCAGGATCTGCCTGACCAACGCGGCCGCCCGCTGCGCCGCTTCCATCACCATGTCGAGGTCCCTGGCCGCCTCCGAACCGGGGGGACTCGCCTCCTTGGCCATCTCCGCATAGCCCAGGACCGCGCTGAGGATATTGTTGAAGTCATGGGCGATGCCGCCGGCCAGGGTGCCGATGGCCTCCATCTTCTGGGCCTGAACCAGTTGCTCCCGCAGCTTCTTCCGCTCCTCCTCGACTCTCTTCTGTTCACTGATGTCGTAGTGATACCACAATCGGCCATAGGGTTGACCATTGACCACCAGAGGGACGAAATCACGGAGGAGGACCCGATTGCCGGTCAGGCTGACCAGCTCGTTTCTTACCAATGCATTGCGGGCGACAATCTGCCGTATCCGCGCCAGAGCCTCCTCGGGTTCGGCACAGGCCCGCACCACCTTGTCGGCCAGGTCGGCGGCGGTCATGCCGAGCAGCTCCGCCGGCGTCTCGGTCAGCCCGAACAGGTTGCAACAGGCCCGGTTGATAAACTCCACCCTGTTGTCGTTGCCGATCAGGATGAGGCCAAGCTGAACGCTGGCGAGAATGATCTGGGTTCGCTCCAAAGCCGCGCGCAGTTGCTCTTCGGCCTGCTTCCTTTCGGTCAGATCGCGGCCGAAATGAACGAACCGGCCGCCGTCCTCCCCCAGGTGGGTGCAGGATACCTCAAGCGGAACCGTCGAGCCGTCCTTGCGACGATGGACGGTTTCGAACATCTCCCAACCACGGGCGGCTATCCGATCGGTTCGCGCCTTCTCCTCCTCGATCGACGCCCCGATGTCGAGTGCGCCGATCGGCATGCCGAGGAGTTCTTCCCGGGCATAGCCGGACATCGCACAATAGGCGCCGTTCACCTCGGTGACGAGGCCGTCGGCATCGAGCACCCAGAAGCCATCCGCAGCCGTTTGCAGGATGGCCGCCAAGAACAGCTCCCGCTCCCGAACGGCCTGTTCGGCTTGTTTCCGTTCGGTGATATCGTGGATGATGGAACAGAGCACCTCTTCGCCGTTGACGGTGATCGGCCCGCTGTACACCTCCACGTCCCGCAATTCCCCGCTGGCCAGCCGGTGCGTGAACAGGAAACGGGATCGCTTCTGCAGCCGCGACGCCTCCATTTCGGTTTGAATGTCCTGTGGGGGCAGTTGGTTGATGGTCGCTATATCCCTGCCGACCATCTCTGCGTGGGTATACCCGTAGAATGCGCAGGCCGCCGGGTTGCTGTCGACGATCCTGCCCGTTTTCGGATGGATGATGAGGATGACGGAATGGTTGTTCCTGAAGAAGCTTGCATACCGGTGCTCGCTCTCCCGGAGCGCCGTCTCCGTTTTCCTCTTTCTGCGCAGGGCCTGGACCAGGAAGGCTATGAGGATCGTTTGCGACGCCAGAAAACCAAGAGCGCCCCATATCCGGTACCTGTAGTGGTCGTACAGGGAAAACGGCCTGTTGAACACCACGGTCCCCTCGGGCAAGGCTGTTTCTTCTAGACGGAACTGCTTGAGCACCTTGTAGTCAACAACGGTGAGGTTCGGGCTTTCCTCGATCACCTTGACGTTCTCGACCGGCTCGCCCTCAAGGATGCGCACGACCAGTTCGGCGGCGGTTTTTCCCTGCTGTTCATGGGAAATGACCTTGCCGCCCAGGATCCCGTCGCCGATCCCGTGGTACCAGAGATGGAACAGGGGCTGCCTGAGGCTGCCCAGGATCAGCCGGAGGCTGTCCTCGAACTGCATCCTTTCCCCGGCCTCGTCCACATAGGCGGAGAGGAGCAGCGCCGCCGTGGAGGGGCCGATGGTTCTCAGTTCGGCCTGAAATTCGGCAAAGGAATGATCGGCCAGCGAGAGTTCCGCGAACTGCACCCCCGGAAAGGACGCGGCCAGATGCCTGAAGGTGCTCAGATCGCCCTGACTGCTGGGCGTTGCATCCACCAGGGCGAGAACGGTCCGGGCGGAGGGCTGGAGATCGAGCATCAACCGAATCGTCTCCTCCATCGAGACCGCCTCGATCACGCCGGTTATGTCGCGGCGCGCATTCTGCTTCCTGGCCCTGGTGATGTTGTTGACGCCGAGAAACACGGCGGGTTGGGCGGGAAACAGACCTGCCTTGTGGGCGAGCAGGAACAGCAGCGCGTCATCGTCCGCCGTCATGACGGCGTCATAGGGCTTTATTTTACCGAGCTTGTAGGAGAGCGAGGCGAGGAAATGCGCCTCGCTCTCCGGGGCGGCAAACCTCTTTTTGTCCATGAACTCGACATCGAGGAGGATGTTCCGGTCGGCGAAGACCGACCTGACCCCTTGGATTTGCTGAAAGAAGGTGGGAAATCCGGGGTGGTAGGAACTGATCAGCAGGACCCGGAACGGATCGGGCCGCGATTGGGCGAATTCCGCCCGGACGCACACCAGGCCGACGGCAAGAATCCAGACGACAAGCAATGCATTGATCCTGCCCATGATCCATATCCCGTGGGTGGAGGGAGGTGATGCTGTCCCGGTGACGAAGCTGGTGCGTCAGGTCATTGGCGAAACGAAACATGGCGGTGCGGCTGGCGCCGATACATGTTTCCACGGACAGGATACCACCGGGGGGTTAAAAAAGACAGGGTGGAAGTGGCCGCCGCACTCCCCTGGCCCAGAACATCCGGATAAACCGCCAGCCTGCCGATACAACAGGTCCCGGCTCGTTATTTCGCCCGCACCGAGCCGACAATCCGTCGCCCACGGACGGCCTTGAGCACAACGTGATCGTCGAACTCGTCGAGCAGCGACGGCAGCGATCGGCTCAGCGGCGGCATGGCCCGTTGGATCGTGACCACCTCCTCTTCCTTCATGACCATCCGACCGTCGGGGCACCGAAGCGATCACCCCTGATCACGCTCGGGCTGTTTCTCGTCCGTGTCGGTGCCTTTGCCGGGTGCGGCCGCCCCGGATGTAGCGGTCGGCGGCGTGCCGATCGTGTCGTCGACGATGCAGTAGTCGCTGGTGCTATCCATTCCGGTGTGACCATGCCAACTCGTATCGGCCCAATCCTTCTCCTGGATCTGGTTCATGGGCGGTTCTCCTTGATCTCGTTCTGTAATGCGGTCCGGCTGCCTGCCTGTTCAGGGCTTGGCCCGACCATTCAAAACATCTTTCTGCCAAAGGCATCGAGATGCACCATGTCGGCCACCGCCTTGCGGGGCGGCCCCGCTTTCTGCTCGACCGCCGGCCGGCCGATGGGAATGACGGCCACGGCTTCGTATCCGTCCGGCAGGCCGACCAGTTGACGGCAGGCCTCATGATCCAACAAGCCGACCACCACCGTTCCCAGCCCCATTTCATGCGCCTTCAGGCACAGGGTCTGGGCGGCGATGCCCAGGTCGAACATGAACCAGTTGGAAAATTTGGTGGTCTCCTTGCCCCCGTAGCAGCCGGAAACGCCGATCCTGGCACAGACGACGATGAGCGCCGAGGCGGCCAGGGAACATTTGCTGGCGGGATTTGTCCCCTTCTCCATCCGATAGGTCTCGGTGACCTGGTGGATCAGCTCCCTGTCCCGGACCACCACAAACTCCCACACCTGGGTGTTCGCCCACGACGGCGACCAGCGGACCGTTTCGAAAATCTGCTCCAACTCCTGATCGGTGACCACATCCTCCGTGAACCGTCGTACACTGCGTCGCTTCAATACGGCTTCCTGCAATTCCATGCTGTTCCCTCCTCCTGTCGTGATGTTGTTCCGTTCGGATTGGTGATTGAAACAAGGCTTAACGTTGCAATCACCGGTTCAGCCGGTGAACTTCTGGATACTGGTGGCCGGATCCGGTTTTGTCAACGTAGTGATAGCTCGTCATGGTCAAGCCTTCACGCTCATAGAACCGGTGCGCCTGCTTTCTTTGGATGCCCGAATCCAGGTGCAGTTGTTGACAGCCTTCCTGTGCAGCCTGATCCTTGAGCCATGCCAGCAGCTTGGCCCCGTACCCCTTTGAACGCTGTTCGGGAAGGGTGACCAGATCATCGACGTACAGAAAACGCCCCCAGGCCAGGTTTTCAACCACCCGAAATCCGGCGACAGCCACCACCCCGGTGGACCCTTGCATGCAGACAAGGCGATACCCGGCACCTTGTTGGCTTCGGACCCGGTAAAGAAAGTCTTCTGCCGCGATGTGCGGGCGAAGCTCCCGCATGACGGGGTAGCAGGCAGTGATCTCGGTATCGGTTGTGGCGAGGTGAATGTTCATGACGAATTGTTTGGCGCCGGCACAAGTTGGCCATGACCGCCGGGAAAAGGCAGTGCGAAGCAGGGTCTTGGCCCGGCCGCGCCGATGGCATCGTCAGTCATCACCGTTTCCTGCCGATGAATATCTTCAACGGATACTCGCCGCCACCAAGAAGATACTTGTCGTAGGTGCCATCGAGGTCCGCCTCCCGCAGGGACAGCCCTGCTGCCGCGAACACCTTCTCCCATGCTTCCCGGGAGAAGAGACCGAGCAGATGGCACTCCGTGTGGATGGTCAGCTCGCCTCTCCGTCGGATCAGGTAAACCAGTGTTGCGTCGTAACTGTCGGGGCGATACGGGTTGATGTAGTTGTTCTCCAACAGCGTGACATGCAGGTCGTCCTGTTCGCCGCTATAGGCAAAATTGTTAGCCCTGAATATTTCCCGGGTTTTGCCGACGACAAGCAAGATGCCACCCGGCCTCAAATGCGCCACGGCTGTTTCGATGGCCATCCGCAGTTCCGGGAGCGACCCCATGTAGTCGATGCCGTCCGGGATCACCACAGCATCAAACTCCCGACCAAGACGTACCGTCCGCATGTCGCCTTCAATGTATTCGACATCCGGATGACGCACCTTGGCCTTGTCCAGCATGCCTCGGCTGACATCCACGCCCGTGACGGTAAAGTGGAGTTTAAAGAAAGTGTCGTAGCCGCCTGCTCCACACCCCAGATGCAGCAAGGTGCATGGGGAACGTGACGAATTTCGCTTGATCAGGTCGACATACCCTGCAACCTCATCTTGGTAATCGGCCAGATCTCCGAGAAGATCCTCGGTCCAGGCAAGTTCGTTGTACGCGATCCAGGAAGACGCCATAACAAGGTGCACCTCTTGTGCAGCAAGACGGTTGTGTTATTCCCGAGGCAGTTATTGGGAATCCAGTCCGTTACAAAGACGAATAAAAGGAGCCTGTTGCACAATGATAGATTGGCAACAAGTCGGCTAACGGGTGTTTGGTCATTTCGAGCGGAGCGAGCAATCTCAGCAAGACGAGAGAGATTTCTCGTCGCTGCGCTCCTTGAAATGACAGCTCTCGACCTCTTGCAAGCTCCCAAAGGGAGCCCGATTTATTTTGATCCTTTCCGTGGACGGCCAGGGCCGCGCAGTTCAAGGCGGCGGCCGAGTTTCTCGGAAAGCTCTTCGGCAAACCGCTCGGTGGCCGTCAACTGGCCGCGCTGGGTCGCCTGTCGGATGCGTTGCCATTCCGATTCCGGCACAGTCTCCCGGAGCCAGGCAGCGTATTGCTTGGCCCGTTTGGCCTTGGACCGCCCCATGCGCAGGTACAAAGGATCGAAATCCAGCCACGGCTGCTTGATCCGCCCGACCTTTGCCGGACAACTGGACCAGCGGTAGTCCGCCGGATCGCCCACCATGCCGGCCCGCACCGGGTTCAGTTCCACATAGCGGCAGCAAGCCAGCAGATACGCATCCTCCTGCACGGGACTGGATTTGTACCGCCCCTCCCACAGCGATCCGCTTCGCTTCTCCACCGCATTGACATACCGGGTCTGCCGACCCGCCAACCGCTTCATGAGCATGCCGAGATGCTCGGGATGATCACCGGGATCGATCACCAGATGGACATGGTTGGTCATCAGGCAATAGGCGTACACCTTGCACTGCAGCCGGGTTTTCCACTCCTGGAGGGTTTCCAGGTAATAGATATAATCGTCATCGCCGGTGAAAACGACCTGGCGGTTATGCCCCCGCTGGATGACGTGGTGCGGGTAATTAGGAAGGACGAAACGGGCTTGTCGAGGCATGAAGTAGACCTACCATAGGGGGCAAAAGTTGTCAAAAATATATCTGTCCCCTATTTTTGTCCCCTATTTTCCTCTATTTTTTTGGACCTCGTGCAAGGCTGCGTCTAACTGATCAATATATTCAAAAACCTGTATGCCATAGACTGTATCAAAAGCGCTGTTCTCGTAAGGCAGTTCGCTGGCGTCTCCTACCCGGCAATTAACCCATTCCATATCAGCGCAATGGCTTTTCGCTGTGGCGATCTGGTTAGCGCTATAGTCGATTGCACACACGCGCCCTGTTGGGCCAACACCCCGAGCCACCTCATATGCATAGAATCCTCCACCACAGCCAACCTCCAAAACCATCTCGCCAGTTTGAGGCTGCATACATCAAGCACCATGCCTCTGCGGACGGCCTGGTCGTGGCATTGAGCCACTGAGCGCTGGATACACGCCATATCATCAACGAATTTGAGCGAACTCATATATTGACCTCGTACTTTCAGGAAACTTTACTATCGATATTTAAATAATATAGAGTCTTGTGGTCACCATGATTAAGCGCAGAGTCTAACGTGGAATTCAGCGGACCCGCGCCGTTTGCGGGGTCCGCTGAAATGTTTTGTTAGCGTTTATTTTTCTTTTATAATTATTGGTACAGCCATCCATTGTTCGAAATCGGTATGGGCTGCATATATTCTTAAAAGAGCTCTGATTGGAATATCTAGTGGGCCAATAACATTGTCAATTAAGTCTTGAAATGCGGCCACACCTGAAACCCAATATTCAACAGTTGGCACAAGAGCAAATTTGTATTTTTCTGCCTCTACCGCATAATAGCTTTCTTCACCAAGAAGTTCTGGACCTTTGTTTTCTTTATCTTTTTTCGGTGGCCCTATAAGAGTAATTGTTGTCGTATGACGAGTTCTTTTGACTTTGTCAATTGTTAAGTTACCTTCGATCCAACAGATTTGCGATGGCGAGCCAAGTTTGAAAGCCGAAGAATCAAAATAAGGATATTTTTCAAACTTATTTTCTAGTTTTTGGAGCATTCCAATTGTTGAAATTTTGTAATTCTTGCTTTCGGATGCACTTGCACCCCCAGAAAACAGGAATGCCTTTGCAGCAGCGCTAATACTTTCCGCCTTTGTTATTATAGTATCGGGTGCAACACCTTCTTCATATTCATATTTTGAAGAGATAAAATCACGATCAAGATATAGTAATTTCTCGAACAATGGTGTTTTCATGTTTTTAATCGCTAACAGTGTTATTAGGCGAAAAATCGTGGATAATATCCACCCGCCAACATTTCAACTATCTACACAAAATCAAATCCTTAACCGCTATCACCACCCTCCCTGTATTGTTAGACCAAAGTCAAAGGACAAACCGCTCCTTTCCGCCACGAAAGGCGAGCAAGACAATCCCCTCAATCCCTCTCCCCATCGACATGACCCGCCCTTCTACTGTTCATGACTTCAAACAGTCTTTGACGGTGCGCAGGAAGGCGGCCGGCTGTTCCATGTGGATGGAGTGGGCCGCCGACTCGATGATTCGCAGGCGGGCATCGGGGATGAGCCGGGCGAGCCGGGCGGACTGTTCCAACGGGAAGAGGAGATCCCGGTCACCGGTTATGACCCATGTCGGGGCCTGAATCCGGGCCAGGTCTGCGGTGGCGTCCCAGGCGGCGATCGCTTCGACCTGGCGCCTGAACGCCGATGGCGATTGCGGCCAGGGGTCGTCGAGGAGCCATTGCACGGCCGCCTCCACCTGCTGTGGGTCGTGGAAGAACGATTCGGTGAGAATCCAGGTGAAGATGCCCCGAAACCAGGCGGCCCGGTCCGTTGCCGTCGCACAAGCGTCCACCCAATCCCTGAAGAGCAGATTGTTGCGGGCCGAATTGCGGCAGGAGGTGCTCACCAGGAGCAACCTGTCCAGGGCCTCCGGATGGCGGATGGCATAGGACATGGCCACCATGCCGCCCATGGAATGGCCGAGCACATGGACCCGTTCGAATCCCAGCAGGCGGACGAGGGCCAGACAGTCGTCGGCCATCAGGTCGATGCCTGTGCCGATGTCCTGCGGCGACCGCCCCACCCCCCGGTTGTCGACCAGGATCACGGTATGGTATTCCTGCAACCCGGCCACCACGGGCTGCCAACTCCTGGAGTCCGAGGCGAGCCCCGCAATCATCAGCAGCGGTGGCCCGCTGCCGTGCACCTCATAGTAGAGCGGAACATCCCCCACGGTCATCATAGGCACCCCTCCCGGGTGGTTGTTGCTGAAAAAGATGCCGGCCTCACGACACCGGTCCGCACCGGCTCTCCGGCCTTGCCGGCGGTGGCGCCGATTCCGAAAGGAGTCGCACCGGAAACATCGCGGCAAACACACGCCCCACTTTGAACGCTTCCGGCTCGAATATCAACCATTTTGAGCCCCAGCAACAATGAGGCGAAGGCACACCCTCCGCAGGTGGTCTCATTGGCCGGCCACAACCAACCGCAAGGCCCGCATCCCGGCGGGGCAGCACCGCCGGAACGGGCATCAATCATGGAAAAATCGCTAAAACCGCATTTTCCGCTTCATTTCCTGGCCATTTCAGGGTAGTGTCGCGGTTCTTTTTTTATCTCCCGCTGTTCCCTGCGGTCATCTTCACCGCGTCCCACTCTGCCGCGATGCATCGCTTTTTTTCGCGGCGCCCCTTGTGTACAGGAAGAACATCCCATGCTTCAAGCCACCAATATTGCGCTCTCCTATGGCAAACGCGTCATCTTCAAGGACGTCAACATCAAGTTCACCCACGGTAACTGCTACGGTCTCATCGGGGCCAACGGTGCCGGCAAGTCGACCTTTCTCCGCATCCTCGCCGGCTTGAAGGAACCGGACAAGGGCGAGGTATCCATCGATCCCAAGGAACGGATCGCCGTGCTGCAGCAGGATCAGTTCGCCTATGACGAAGAAACCGTGCTCGATACCGTCATCCGTGGTCACAAACGGCTCTACGATGTCAAACTGGAACGCGAAACGCTCTATGCCAAGGGTGAACTCACCGAGGAAGAGGGCATGCGCTGTGGGGATCTGGAGGTGGAGTTCGGTGAGATGAACGGCTATGAGGCCGAATCCGACGCTTATGTGCTGCTCAGCGGCCTGGGCATTTCCGAGGAGATGGGCAGCCTCCGGATGAAGGAGTTGGACGGCGGCGACAAGGTGCGGGTGCTGCTGGCCCAGGCCCTGTTCGGCAACCCGGACATCCTGCTGCTCGACGAGCCGACCAACAACCTGGATGTCAAGTCCATCGCCTGGCTGGAGGAGTTCCTCATCCGCTTCGCCAACACGGTGATCATCGTCTCCCATGACCGCCATTTCCTCAACCAGGTCTGCACCCACATGGCGGACATCGATTACGGGCAGATCCGGGTCTATGTCGGCAACTACGACTTCTGGTACCAGGCCAGCCAACTCGCCCTGCAGCAGAAGCAGCAGGAGAACAAGAAGGCTACTGCCAAGGTCGCTGAACTCAAAGAATTTATCCGGCGCTTTTCCTCCAATGCCTCCAAGGCCAAGCAGGCCACCTCGCGCAAGAAGCTGCTCGATAAAATCACCATCGAGGAGATGCCGGTTTCCTCGCGCAAGTATCCCTGGATCGCCTTCAAGCCCGAGCGTCCCTGCGGGAACGTCATCCTTGAGGTCGACGGCCTGAGCAAGACCATCGACGGGGTCGAGGTGTTGAAGGACCTGACCTTTTCGGTCACCAAAGGGGAAAAGATCGCCTTTGTCGGCACCTACGGCCTGGCCAAAACCACCCTCTTCCAGATTCTCACCGGCGAGATGGAGGCGGATGCCGGCACCTTCCGCTGGGGCCAGACCATCACCACCTCCTATTTCCCCAAGGAAAACAGCGGTTTTTTCAACACCAACCTGAGCCTGCTCGAATGGTTCGGCCAGTTTATTCCGCCCACGGAGAGCGAAAGTTATTCCCGTGGCTTTCTGGGCCGCATGCTCTTTTCCGGTGACGAGGTCACCAAGAAAACCCAGGTGCTCTCCGGCGGCGAAAAGGTGCGCTGCTTGCTGGCCCGGATGATGCTGAGCGGGGCCAATGTGCTGATCCTGGATGAACCGACCAACCATCTGGATCTGGAATCGATCACCTCGCTCAACAATGGCCTGATCGCCTTTCCCGAGGTGATCCTGTTCGCCTCCCACGACCACGAATGCGTGGCCACCGTGGCCAACCGCATCATCGAAATCGGCCACACCGGGGTGATCGACAAGATGATCAACTATAACGACTACCTGGAAGACGAAACCCTGGCCGCCCAACGCGAGGCGATCTACCGCAAGGAGAAGGGGCGGCGGTAATCGGCGCCATCTTCCCCAAAGCCGTTTCCTCTTCGACGAAAGATGGCAGCGCGACCGCCAGGTGCGCGCAGGCGAAACAAGGAGCTGCGTTGTTCAGATGCAACTCCTTGTATTTTTTGTACAACAGCAGGGATTCCGTCCGGTTGGCAGGAAAAAAGACAGGCCTCGCTACGGCAACCGTCAACAAGGCGATCGGACACCTCGAACAGCTTGGTATTGTCAAGGAACTCACCGCTCAGAAACGCAACCGGTTGTTCAGTTCTGCTGGGCTCCATCGAGATTATGAATCGGGGCACCGAATCCCCGTGAACTACTTGACTGGGCTTGATTTTCTCAAGCCTTCCATCCCCGGACCGCTCTCTCGCCTGCCAAATCGATTTTCGAACATTTGGATGGGCCGGCTTTGTAGATCCATATCGGAATATAACGGCTATATGGGCATATATTGCGGGTGTCTTTCTTGCTGCAAGGGACGCAGTCTTTGCCATGCTTGTCGAAAAATCACACCCATGGATTGAGAATAGTCACTCCTGTGGACTGAAAATCGGCCACGTTACGAGTGACTACCGTCATACCATGCACAAGAGCCGTCGCCGCAATGAGCGCATCACGCTCGCCGCGCTTGTCGGGTACGTGCAGTCGGGCACAGCGTTGCGCAACGGCTGTATCGATGGGCAGTGTTCGCCCGGAGAACTCCGGCAAGACGTGTTGTTCCAGCCATGCACGTAGCGTGGCCCCCTGGGTGGCGTCTTTGCGCTCGATCGATAAAACGCCAAGCTCCAACTCCAAGATGGTAATGGCAGACACGAAGAGGTCAGCCGCGTCAACACGTTCAGCCCATGCCGCGACGTTCGGGTCAGCCTTGCCAGCCCGCACTTTTCGTAGCTCTGACACCACGTTGGTATCAAGAACGTACATTATGATAAATCAGCCGGTCGGGTATCGATAGTCATGCGTTGCGGCTCAAACTCAATGTCTGCAACGTCAGGCATAGCCAGCGAATCGGCAATGTTGCGACGCTGCTTTGTAAGCCGCTGGTATTCCTCAATGCTCAACAGCACATGAGCAGGCTTGCCACGATCCGTGATGAATACAGGGCCGCTCTTTGCCGCCTTTTTCGCGCGGCTAACGTCCTGATTCAGTTCTCGGCTGGATATGGTCGTTATAGTCATAATGGCGAGCACCTCCTGTTCGAACCGTTAATGTAGTTACGTTACTACATGAAGACGAGGGGCGCAAGTCCGCTCCGAGAGCCCAGAATTCTGCAAAAGACAAGGTGTGGATCAGTTGGGGGGCGGTCAACATCGCAACGCCAAAACCGTGCCCATGGCTTGCTTACCGACTACTCCAGCATGATCCATCACCCGTTTGACAAACCGGTATGCGGTCGGCCTGCTTAAGTTGCTGTGAATCCCATCTGATTTCAGAAGTTATCGATTCCGGGAATGTTATCAAAATCGATAAAACTGGTATATTTGCTTGAAATTGTAGCAAAAAACCACCATAAAAACGAGTCTCCACATTCAAAAAGAATTGCGTTGTCTGCTCAACCAGCAAAAAACGTTGTTTTATTATCGGGGCACAAAACAAAAAGCCCTTAGCTGAAAACAGCTAAGGGCTTGGTCCTGGCACGCCAGAAGGGATTCGAACCCCTGACCCACGGCTTAGAAGTTCCTGGGTAATATCTTTGACCCACGGCTATCAAGATATATATACAATGATATTCCATTGACTTAACGTGTAGAACCGGGTAGTCTCTTTATATAGAGATGGATCAAGCGAGACTCGGTTCTACAGATTTTGTAGAACCGGTGTAGAACCGATTCAATACCACAAATGAGGTCATGGGATGGCAGACAATAAGTTCAACTTCACCGACAATAGGCTGTCGAAGATCAAGCCCGTCCTGAGCAACTCACGGGCGTATTTTTACGATGCCCAGACGCCAGGACTACGCCTGCAAGTAACATCGAATGGGATGCTGACATTCCAGTTCCAGGCTCGAAGCAAACAGCATCAGAAAACGGTCACTCGAACCATTGGGCGATACCCAGCAACGAGCATCCGAGAAGCGAGAGAGCAGGCCGCAAAGCTGCTTGTCGAAGTCAACAGCGGTATTGACGTGGAAGAGTCTGCCCGGTCAATCCGAGAAGAAGAGACCCTTGGCACCATGTTCGAACGATTCATTGAGGAGCATTCAAAGCCTCATAAACGGACATGGAAAGAAGACCTGAGCCGGTATCGCCTTTATATAGAAGCTCCACTAGGCAACAAGCGCATCTCTTGGTTCACCCCTGAGCGTGTCCGTAAATGGCACCGACAGATAACAGAGCAGTCCAGCCAACGCCACGATGGTTCCATATCAAAGGCGACCGCCAACCATGCCCTGAAGCTTCTGAGCGTTGTTTTTAACACCATGAGGCCAGGACATCCAAATCCATGCAGTGGTGTTAAGAAGTTCAGAGAAACAAGCCGAGACCGCTTCTTGAAGCCGGAAGAGATTGGCAGGTTCTTCGAGGCGTTGAACCACCCGGATGCGCCGGAAGATTTCAGGGCTTATGTAATGCTGTCCCTCTTCACGGGAGCCCGTCGAAACAATGTCCTTGCCATGAGATGGAACGATATTGACCTTAAGCAGGGTGTTTGGGTCGTTCCGGCAGAGGCCAGCAAAAACGGGCAAGCCATGACTGTACCATTAGTGACCGAAGCAGTTGAGCTTCTCAGGAGACGCCGAGCAAAAACATCTTCTCTGTTCGTTCTGGCAAGCCCATTGAGTAAGACCGGCCACCTGGTCGAACCCAAAAGAGCTTGGAAAACTCTACTTCGTAGAGCCGGATTGCAAGACGTAAAAATCCATGATCTGAGGCGGACGCTTGGAAGCTACATGACCATATCGGGAAGCAATACTGTTGCCGTTGGTAAAGCCCTGGGACATAAGAGCCTGCAATCAACGGCTGTTTATGCCCGGATGCACACTGATCCCGTTAAGGCAGGAATGCAAACGGCTGTTGCTCTGATGCAACGATTAGCTGAGGAACCAGGGTGTGAAGTTATAGACCTTATGAAAGCTGTCGGGAGGAAATGAATTTTTAAGGCTTTATTTTTCAACAACACCTTAGATCAGTTATAATTCGATTCATATCGTTCAAAATAAACCCCTTATTTTTCAACAGTATTTTTTAAGCCTTTATTTTCCATTATCTTAAGCCGCTCATTTGTTCCATTCGTGGAATGACAGCGGCTTTTTTTATTGCTCAATCCCCATATGCGCTGATGTTGATGAAAAAATAACAGAAAAATAAGAGTAGTTATTTCAGCAATATACCCGAGAAACAGAGAGCATTTACTTACCATTATTTTCAATAAAATTAGTATATTGTATTTGACAATATACCTTGGTGTTTATTTTAAAAGTTATAGAGAACGGTGACAGTGTGCCATCGATCCAAAATAAAAATACAGGAGAAAAGGTTATGAGAGATTTTGAAGAGCATTTTTTGAAAGGGATTCGACAGCTTATGCAGGATGAACATTTTCTAGCAGGTGTTCGACAAGTGGTTCAAGAGGAGCTTTCCGGGATATCGTTTGCCCCACAGCGAAATACACAACCAGAACAAAACGCCTACCTTGGCATTGAAGATGCCGCAAAGGTCTTAGGTGTTGTTCCAGCGACGTTAGCAGCCTGGCGGGTGAAAGGTGCGTATTCCGGAGGAATCCGGCCACCGATTCCGTTCGAATCCGGCCACTGATTCCGTTTTAAGTCGGCCGGGTATTCCGGTGGAAAGCGGCCACTGATTCCGGAGGAATCCGGCCACCCTGTTGAGGGGGTAGCGGCG
>JAUWAH010000243.1 GCA_030602145.1 Desulfobulbus sp. | reverse complement strand
AACGCATCCGTCAGGCGGAACAGGATTTCAAGACCGTCTACATCCTCGGTGCCCAGTTCATGCAGGAGGGGATTTCACCCCATGCCGTTTCAGTCGACCAAGTCCGGCAGGAATTTTTCCACGCCTTGCACAACGGAGCGGACCTCCGCAACCGGGACTGGGCCTGCATCGATCTCAGCGGCGCCCAACTCGACGGCATCGATCTTTCCGGCTGTTATCTGGAGCAGGTCAACTTCACCGGCGCCTGGCTCAGGGGGGCCAACCTCAGTGGGGCCATCCTTGCCAGGGCTCTCCTGGACGATGCGGATCTGAGCCAGGCCAACTTGAATGGCGCCAACATCGGCGCTGTCTCGGCCCGCCGGACCAAATTCTGCGGGGCCGACTGCACCGGCGCCAAACTTTCCCGTGGCCATTTCACCGCTGCCGACTTTACCGGCGCCAAGCTGGAAGAAGTCGAAACCCTGGAGATCGACATCGAAGCGGCGGTCTTTGATCAGGCCCAACTGCCTCAAGTCAGGCTGATCAATCGACACCTCAAGGGCACACGTTTCAAGGGGGCCGCCATGGAGACAGCCCTCTTTTTTGAGTGCACCCTGGGCGGGATCGACTTCAGCGAGGCACAGCTCGGCCGTTCCGTCTGGGCGGATTCCTCCCTTGCGAGCTGTCGTTTTGATCGGGCCGATCTCAGTTCCGCCTGCTTTGTGGCCACGGAACAAGGAAAAGCCGTGCTCAAGGACGTCCATTTTCCAGGTGCCTGTCTGGAGCGGAGCACCATGCAGAATCTGCTCCTGTCCCATTGCGACCTGTCCGGATCCCGCCTCGCCGGCGCCCTGTTCAACGGCTGCGACCTCAGCGGCGCTAACCTGGCCAGGGCCAGGGCCAGCCAAGCCCAATTCCGCAAGGCCAACCTCAACGGCGCCAACCTGGAGAACATCGACCTGCGCGAAGGCTCCCTGGCCAAGGCCCAACTGACTAACGCCAACTTTGCCGGCGCCAATCTCTACGCGGTCGATTTCCTGCGCTGTTCACTGGGTAAAACCAACTTCAGCGGCGCCAATCTCGACGCCACCATACTCGAACGGGGAGACGGACAATGACCGGAGCCGAATTAAGCCGTCTGATCAAGGCCGGCGAACTGTTCGTCCGGGAGACCTGGTGCGATCTCGACTGCCGGGGGCTCGATTTTTCCGGGGCGATCTTCAACGAGATCGTCTTCCGGGACTGCGATTTCACCGGCGCCGACCTGAGCGAGGCCACCTTCAACAACTGCGGCTTCGACCAGGCGACCTTTGCCAAGGCCACGCTGCGCAGCACCAACTTTGTCGACTGCCGCCTGCCGCGGGCCTCCTTTTCCGGCGCCGCCATGGACTTCTGCAAGTTTCTCCAGTCGGACCTGGAGGCTTGCCGGTTCGACGAGGCCACCCTGACCACCGTGGTCTGCGCCGACAGCAACCTGCGCGGCGCCTCGTTCATCCGCTCCGAGGCGACCATGGCGGTCTTCTACAGCTGCGATCTGCAAGCTGCCGATTTGACCACCGCAAGGTTCCACAAGAGCGTGTGGTTCGAATCGCGGTTCCAGGACAATGCGTTCACCGGCGCGGCGATCACTCTCTCCAGCTTTTTCAAGGCACAGTTGCTGGCCAACGATTTCAGCGGCCTCGATCTCACCCAAACCCAGTTTATCGAAAGCGATCTCACCGGGTGCCGATTCCGGGCCAGCCGCCTGCGCCAGTGCGGCTTCATGCAGGCCACGCTGACCCAATGCATCTTCGACGAGGCCGACCTGGAGTTGGCCAACTTCTACGGTGCCGACCTGAGCAGCGTCAGCATGCAACGGGCCAATCTCCGTCAGGCCTCCCTGCAAAAGGCCCAGCTCACCGATGCCGATCTCAGCGCCTCGGTGCTGGAGATGGCCCAGATGGCCGAGATGATCGGCCAGCGCTGCACATTCTCCGGGACCGATCTCAGCTATGCCGACCTCTCGCACGCCCAGTTGCAGGAGGCTGATCTCTCGCACAGCAGCCTGCTGCTGGCCGATCTGCACCGTATCAATGCCGACAAGGTGATCTGGCAGGGTTCGAGTCGATCCCTGGCCAAAGCGACCAACCAGAAACGGCTCAAAGCCGAAACTTGGGGGAACCAATGAACGCGATCCGCAAACAACCGATCCCGCTGCAACCACCCACCCGGCAGGGACTCGTGCATGCCCGGGTCCTCAGTACCACCGGGGCGACCATCGAGGTGCAGATCGACCGATGCGTCCTCCGGGGCCAGACCGCCTTCAGTTGCCTGGTTGCCCCGCAACAGGGCGACCTGGTGCTCTGCGACTGCACGGCCCCGGACCGCTGCTACATCCTCAGCGTGCTCGAACGACCCCAGGACGACAAAACCGTGCTCCGCTTTCCGGGCGATGTGGTCCTCCAGGCCCGATCGACCACCCTGGTCAGCGAACAGAACCTCAACTTCCTCTCCGGCCGTGAAATCCACAAGAGCGCGGCGGCGGTGATCGACGTGGAGGAGGTGACCGCCACCGGCAACGTCTTGCAGGCCAGCTACCGGACCGTTCGCCTGATCAGCGAACTGGTCAACACCATGGCCCGGCACGTGGTGGAACGGATGAAGACCTACTTGCGCCAGACCGAGGACCACGACCAGCTCCACGCCGGACAGATGACCCGCAAGACCGAGGGATGCTACTGCCTGGAAACGCACCACACGATCATGGTCAGCCGCAAAGACACCAAGATCGACGGCGAGCGGATCCACATGGGCTAAGTTGCCACCTTTTTAGGAGAAAAAACTATGTTTGCCAACTGTTCGCTTTCGGGGATGCACTTCGGGTTTCCGGATGTCTGCCTCACCCCCACCCCGGCTGGACCGGTGCCGATCCCCTATCCCAACCTGGCGATGCTGCCGATGGCCCTGCCGCCGACCACCTCGCTCAAACACTTCATCTCGATGATGCCCGCCCACAACATGGGCACCACCATCCCGATGAGCAACGGCGACAACGCTGGCGTTGTCGGCGGGGTCGCCTCCGGCATGATGATGGGTCCGGCTCGCAACACCTTCGGCTCGGTCAAGGTCTTCACCGGCGGCATGCCGGCCACCAAAATGCTGTCGCCCACCATGCAGAACATGACCAACTGCCCCTGCGGCATGACCCTTGTCCCCTCCCAGGTAAAGGTCCTGATTATGTCCTGATCATGTCCTGATCCGCACCGGGGCCAGACGAATAACGACACACGGAGAGCAAGATGCAGAAGGAAGAACACGGCGGAACAGCAGACCGGCAAGCAAACCAGGAAGAGCAGTTCCAGGTCCAGTTCCATCTGGCCCAGGACCTGGAGTATGTCTACCGCGATGTGTTCAATGTCTATGCGGGTCGGGCGGACGTGGTCATCGAACTGGGCAACCTGCACCGCTCCATGCCCGGCCACGCCACCATCGCCAACCGCATTGTGGTGTCGATCAGCAACGCCTATGTGCTGGTCCAGACCTTGCAGCAGGCCCTCCAGGCCGCTCAGGAACAGTTGCAGCAGCGGCTGCAGCATCCTGACACCCTGCATCCACCCTTGACGACCCAGCCCTCTGCGCATACCGTAGGGGGGCGACGAACCATGGGATCGCTTCGGTAAAAGACGACCACGACCAAACAGATGCGGCCCCTCGGCAGCAACGCCCGATGAGCCCAACCGACAAGGCTGCACCGTGAGCACAGACACCCCCTACCACGACCAACTCGTTCCCGGCGAGGAGATTTCCCGGCGCGTGACCAACCTTAAGGCTCATTTGCGGCAAACAGCCGTGGATGGCGCCCTCATCCTCGATCCACTCAATATGTATTACTACTCAGGGACGATGCAGCAGGGGGTTCTGTGTCTGCCCACCGAGGGGGAACCGGTTTTCCTGGTCCGGAGAAGTGTTGAGCGGGCACGGCTGGAATCACCGTTGCAGCGGATTTTCCCCCTGAAAGGGTTCAGTCAGTTGCGATCGACACTGGCTGATCTGGGCCTGGCATGCACCACCCTTGGCGTGGCCGAGGCCAGCCTGACCGTGGCCGTGTTCAAGAGCCTGGCCAAGGCCTTTCCCGAAACATCGTTCACCGATATCAGCGGACCATTGAACATGGTCCGGGCGGTGAAATCCGACTACGAAGTCGGCCTCATTCGCCAAGCCGGGGTCCTGCACCGGATCGTCTATGATGCCATTCCGGCCATGATCCGGGAAGGGATGACCGAATGGCAACTCGGGGCAGAAATCCACCAACAGATGATGTCCCTGGGGTACACCGGCATCACCCGGTTTGCCGGCTCCGGGATGGAGTTGTTTTGCGGGATCGTCAGCTTCGGCGAATCGGGCAACTATCCCACCGCTTCCATCGGGCCGGGCGGCATGACCGGGCTCTCACCGGCCTTCCCCCTGGTTGGGGGCACCAAGCGACTTGGCAGGGGTGAACCCATCTTCGTGGACACCGGCTTTGGATACGGAGGTTATTTCACCGACAAGACCAGGGTCTTTTCCCTCGGTCCGCTGCCCGCCGCGGCACTGGATGCGCAGAAGATATGCCTGGAGATCCAGGAAGCCGTCCGTTGCCGTCTCAAGCCCGGCGCCATCCCCTCGGAGATCTACGACCAGGTCGGCAACGAGTTGGTTCATTCCTGCGTATTCCGGAGGAATCCGGCCACCGATTCCGTTCGAATCCGGCCACTGATTCCGTTTTAAGTCGGCCGGGTATTCCGGTGGAAAGCGGCCACTGATTCCGGAGGAATCCGGCCACCCTGTTGAGGGGGTAGCGGCG
>JAUWAH010000077.1 GCA_030602145.1 Desulfobulbus sp. | reverse complement strand
CGCCGCTACCCCCTCAACAGGGTGGCCGGATTCCTCCGGAATCAGTGGCCGCTTTCCACCGGAATACCCGGCCGACTTAAAACGGAATCAGTGGCCGGATTCGAACGGAATCGGTGGCCGGATTCCTCCGGAATACGCAGGCTGATCATCCACTTTCTTGCAATGTTGGCTGCGGCAACACTTTTCGGTTGTTCGACCAACGCGCCCCTGCGCACGCTCTATTATCAAGCCGATAATCCACCCCGGAACAAAACCATGGTCATTTTTCTCCGGGGGCGGGGCGGCAGCCATGAGGATTTCGTCGATGAGGGGTTTGTCGATGCGGTCAGGGAGCGCCGCCTGCCTGTCGACATGGCCGCTCCCAACGCCCATTTCGGCTATTACATGGGTGAAACGCTCATCCCCCGGCTCAAGGAGGACCTGATCGAGCCGGCCAAGCGGGCCGGTTACGAACACTTCTGGCTGGTCGGCGTGTCCATGGGCGGGCTCGGAGCGCTCCTTTACGCACGGGAATACCCTGGCGATGTGGCCGGTGTCTACGTCATCTCGCCCTTTCTGAGCTGGTCCGGCATTCTTGACGAGATCAACGAGGCCGGTGGGGTCCGCAACTGGGAGCCCGGCAGCTACGATCCCGATGCCGATTGGCAGCGCATGCTCTGGCACTGGCTGCAGCAGGGTGCGGCGGGCACCCGGGAGCTGCCGTTGCTCTATCTTGGTTACGGCACCGAGGATCCCTATCTGGCCGGGCAGATTCTGCTCGCCACCATCCTTCCGGCCGACCGGGTCTTTGTTATTCCCGGCAACCATACGGCAAAAACCATGAGAGAACTCTGGCTGATGTTTCTCGACAGTGAGCCGAACCGTTGGGCATTACAATGAAATACGATGATGCGAGCTGGCACTATGGCGCTGATAGTTTCCCGAAGGATCGGCCGGAGGAATACGGTGCCACACACATTGGCCTGTTTCTGAAATGGTGCTTTATCCAGGGGTGGGCAGGTGCTCTCCACCTAAATGATGAACCTGACGCAGTTCAAGCCGTGATCTCGGGACGACTATCGGGCACAGAGTTCCTGTTCACATACTGCGACGGCAAGTTAACGAACGTAAATCTTAATGAGCAAGGCAACGCTTTTGCAGAAAAATACTACGGTGACCGAGGCTTATATCCGCAGGACTACCAGAAGCACTTTGGCAGCCATGAGTATTCCTCTCCGGAGAGTGCGCACGATTTCGCTGCCTTCTCGTCCCTTCTTCATGGGCGCCATAAGAGCGGACAATTGACCAAGAAGCCATGGTGGAAACTATGGTGACGCCCAACCAGGCCGTCAGGACAACGCCGAGTGAGTGTTGACGGCGCGTCGCGGTTCTGTCCGGGTGGCCGCACTTACGACCAACGCTGGCCATAGGAGAAACCATGGGGTATTCATTGGCATGGCTCGCAGTGCGGGGCAAATCGCCTGAAATCATCCATCACCCGTTGGGGCTCACTGGAACCGGAGATTTCTGTGACTATTGCGACGCCCCTGTTGTTGGCCGTCAACTGCCGTCGGGATGGTACTTGATAGTGGTCAAAGGCTGCGATCACAAACTGATCTCCGACGTTATTGTTCAGAAAATTTCGTCGAACTGCTCAGCCATTGTATGTTCTATCGAGGAGCATGTCATGTTCTCTTCCGCCGCTCAGTGGAGTGATGGGCAAAAAGAATGGGCCATCCAGCACAGGGGCGGTGACCATGGACCAACAGATCTCAGTGTTGAGGGCGTTCCTCCTCCACTATTTTCAGAATTGCGCAAGCACTATGGATCCAAGCAGAACGCTGAAGGCGGAGAGAAGGCCGAGGTCGACTGGATTTTCGAGATTCCGCCAGAACTTGCGAAATCCATCGCGGGTTTTAAGCACGATGAAAAAACGCCAGGAATTGAAGATGGAAGTTTCGAGATTCTTGATGATCTCGTAAAAAGTTGATTTCTGTCATTTCGAGGAGCGCAGCGACGAGAAATCTCTCAATTGTTTCGGAGATTTCTCGCTACGCTCGAAATGACATAATGGCCGTTTTCCGACTTTTTACCAATGCATCATTCTTGATTCATCAAAATTTCCGCCCCCTGTTTGCCGGGTGGGCGACCTGTACATGACTGATCAGCTTTGGCCGGTCTCGCCCCCCAATTGTTCCTGAAAAAAGGCAGGGGCCAGCCGGTCGATCAGGCAGCCGGTTTGCCAGGGGAACCGGCCGTCGATGAAACCGACATGGCCGCCATACGGCTGGATGGCCAAACGGACGCCCGGCCCGACCTGGTCCGGACGGGGGACGTTGTGCGGATACATGAAGGGATCATCGGCGCTGTGGAGGATCAGGGTCGGTGTGGTGATGGCGGCAAGATAGCCAATGGAACTGCACCGGTGGTAATAGTCGTCGGCGCCGGCAAAGCCGTTGAGGGGCGCGGTGATGTATTCGTCGTACTGTCGCAGGGTTCGGATGTGATCAAGATCGACCGAGAGCGGCGAAGGCGCGGCCCGGAATTTTCGCCGGTAGGATCGTTTCAGCCGGTTGATCAGGTACTGCTGGTACAGCCGCGAGGCGCCCTGCTCCAGCCGCCGGGCTGCATCGGCCAGCACGAACGGCACCGAAACCGCCATGGCTGCCCGCAGGAGGGAGGCCGGACCGGCGGTTCCCAGATAGCGGAGGAGGAGATTGCCACCCAGGGAAAACCCGATGGCTGCGGCCGCCGGCCTGCCGCTGGCCCGCAACAGGGTGAGGACCTCGGCCAGGTCGTCGATGGCGCCGCTGTGGTAGGAACGGGGCAGACGGTTGGGCTCGTCGCTGCATCCCCGCAGGTGCATGAACACCGGCCGCAGGCCGGCCCGGCCCAGGGCGGTCATGGTCGGCAGGGCGTAGTGGGAGCGGAGATTGCCCTCCAAACCATGGAGGACCAGCACAACCGGGCCGTCGCCACCGGGTGCCCAGGCCAGATCGATGAAATCGGAATCGACCAGTTCCAGCCGTTCATGGACCAGGGCAAGGTTGGGCAACCTGCGGAAGAGCTTGGGCCAGAGGGTCTGCACATGCGGATTGCGCAGCCATGGAGGCGGGTTGAAGGTGGTGGCGGACATGGGGATGGGTGACTGGGGAAGGCTAGGCATGGCGGCGTGAGCGGAGCATGGCCGCTTTCCCCTTGTCAGCCCGGGAAGTTCCTGGTAGTGATTGTCGTGGTGTGCATACGCACAAAAAAGCCCGGCCGATCAGGTTGCGGTTGAGGTGAATCCGGGCACCAACGCAGGTTAATTGTTCAACAAGAGACGGGAGGAAACATGGCCAATTTTCTGTTTGTCCTTCGCGACAACCATGACGAAAAGGCAACACGATGCTTTCAGTTTGCCAAAATCGCCCACGGCAAGGGGCACAAGGTCAATCTCTTCTTGATTGACAGCGGCGTTGACTGGGCGATGCGGGATCGGGACGGCAGCCGGAAAACCACCACCGGTGACTGTGTCAACGATTACCTGCCCTATCTGGTCGAGCACGGCGTGGAGACGGGTGTCTGTACACCCTGTGCCAAGAACCGGGGGCTTGACGAGGCCTCCTTTCACAGCAACATGGTCCTGGATGGCGGTCCCCATTTGATCGACATGGCAGCAGAAGCCAAAATATTCAATTTCTGAGCACAGGATTCACCTTGGCCGACGGCCGGCGTCGACTGCGCCGGTTCCGGTCATTCGCTGAACAGGTGGTAAAAAATATCGGACATGTAGACCACGCCGATCAGTCGACCGTTCTCCACCACCGAGATCCTGCGAAGATTGTTTTTGATCAATCGGTCAAGGATCGACATCACCGGTTCGTCGGGCGGGATACTGAGCACGTTGTCGTTCATGATGTGCACCACCTTTTTCTGCTTCACCGCCCGGATATATTCGTCCAACTCCCCCTTCCAGTTCAGTTCGGCGCCGTCGACTCCAAAATTCAGGTACGTTGGACGCAGGTGATAGAGGATGTAGTACATGCTGATGGTACCCACGAGGCCCTTGTCATAATCAATCACCATCAGGCTGTCGGTCTTGTGGCCGGTGGGACGGACCTTGGCATTGAGGATTTTCTTGATCGCCTTCTCCACCGGTTCGTCCATGTGGATGGTGTCGTAATTCCTGCTCATGATGTCTCTGGCGAACAGTTGCATGCACTCGCTCCTAACTCGGGTTGTAAAGGGTATCGGTTCCGGTGGCGAGCCGGACCACAGTGTTCCTTTTTGACCCAATGTACCCCGTTGCGC
The DNA here is from genome assembly GCA_030602145.1 of Desulfobulbus sp. Classification (GTDB taxonomy): domain Bacteria; phylum Desulfobacterota; class Desulfobulbia; order Desulfobulbales; family Desulfobulbaceae; genus Desulfobulbus. The sequence continues at coordinate 4,166 of JAUWAH010000077.1, read as the reverse complement.
AAGGAATGTGAATCCGGAAATGTATTCGGAGGCAAAGGGAAATTCTTGCACGGGATGCCGACGCCTTGCACGGTTTGCACAGTCCGCACGGCGCCAATCCGCCTCGAATGGACCCGAAGCACAATCCGAACATGGAGGCTCTTTTGCCGGTCACTAACAGTTTGACTTTAACGGCTATTAGTGTAAGTAGAGGGTGAATTCCTCACCAGTCGTATCATTCCCTCCGATGTCCTTCGGGGTTCCGAATCATATTTTCGCTGTAAGGAGGTCGCTCTTGATTGGGTTCGAAGCAATTGCGCATCACAACGGTTGGGCAGCCGCCGCAACCGGGGCCTGTATCGTCTTTGCCGGGTTGGCCACCCTCTCCCTGATCATTTCCCAGTTGCACAAATTCATTGCCCTGCTGGACCGGCCACCGAAATCCAAGGTTGAGGTAATGGCCGACGACAAGCCCCAGGCGCCGCCCCAACCCCAATGCCCTCTGAATCTCGACCTGACCGTCAGTCGGTTCGAACCCCTCATCGACGAGTTGGACCCGGAGTTCGATCTCGCCGATCTTTATGTCCTGGCAAAAAAATACCACCTTCCTCATCCCCATCTCTCCATACGTTGCCTGCTGGACAGCGGTGCCTTGCAGCCGCTCGGTGACGGAATCTTCCGGTTCGCGAAACCGGAAGCGGACCAGCAATAACACCAGGAGGGATACATGGATCTGTTTCTGCAATTTCTTGGCAACACCGGCTTCGGCCTCGCCGATTACCGCAACCTGATCATGATTGTGGTCGGCATCTTTTTCGTCTTCCTTGCCATCAGCAAGAACTATGAGCCGCTTTTGCTCCTGCCCATCGGCTTCGGGGTCATTCTGGGCAACATCCCCTTTTTCAAGGGGTTCGGCATCGGCATCTACGAGGCCAACAGCGTCCTCCATTATCTCTACTTCGGGGTGACCAGCGGTCTCTACCCGTCGATCGTCTTTCTCGGCCTCGGGGCGATGACCGATTTCTCCTTCCTGCTGGCCAATCCCAAGCTGATGCTCCTGGGGGCCGCCGCCCAGATGGGCATCTTCTTCACCTATCTCTGCGCCCTGGCCCTAGGGTTCAGTCCACAGGAAGCGTCGTCCATCGGTATCATCGGCGGCGCCGACGGCCCGACCTCGATCTTCCTCACCGCCAAGCTGGCACCGCACCTGATCGGGCCGGTGGCGATCGCCGCCTATTCCTACATGGCCCTGATTCCGATCATCCAGCCGCCGATCATGAAACTGCTGACCAGTAAAAAGGAGCGCTTGATCCGCATGCCGGACTTGCGACAGGTGTCCAGGAAGGAGCTGATCATCTTTCCGGTGGTCGGCCTGATCCTCTGCACCTTCCTCGCCCCGGCCTCGATTCCGCTGCTCGGTCCGTTTTTCTTCGGCAACCTGATGAAGGAAAGCGGCGTTGTCGACCGGCTTGCCAACACCGCCCGCAACGCCATCATCGACACTGCCACCATTTTCCTCGGCCTGACCGTGGGCGCCTCCACCCAGGGCGATGTTTTCCTTAATCCCAAGTCGGTGGGCATCTTTCTTCTGGGCGCCGTGGCTTTTTCCATCGCCACCGCCTCCGGCCTGCTCTTTGCCAAATTCATGAACCTGTTCTTGAAAGAGAAGATCAATCCGCTGCTGGGTGCGGCGGGTGTGTCCGCCGTGCCCGGTTCGGCCCGGGAGGTGCACCTGATGGGGCAGAAGGCCGACCCGACCAACTTCCTGCTCATGCACGCCATGGCCTGCAACGCCTCCGGGGTCATCGGCTCGGCGATCTGCGCCGGTATCCTGTGGAGCTTTCTCATGGGATGATCGCCGGCCCTATCGGCAACAAGGCACCTTGGCACCCACACAGAGGGCGACCGGAACGTGTTTCCGGGCCGCCCTTTTTCTTTTGATGACGAAATCGATTGTTTCTGATTTGTCAACGTCGCCTCGCTCAAGTATTATTGCCCGCTAGATGGACGAGCTGTCAGGTTCGGTCGATGTGCTTCTCCACCTTTGGCGGTCGGCTATCCAGGGAAGCGGGTAGGGTCGGCCGGGCAGGTTGCAGCCTCAATTCTCATCGTGAATCCGCTCACCCCCTCGGCTGGGCGGCGTGCGGATTCCAACACTTGGTGATGACCATGGATACCCAGTACAGAGCAACCCTTGAAACACTGGAACGACTGCGAGCGGAATCCACAGCCGCCGGAGGCGAAGAGAAGAAGATCGATCAGCACCGCAAGGGCAAGCTGACCGCCCGGGAACGGCTCGATCTCCTGCTCGATGATGGAACCTTTGAAGAGTTCGACGTGCTCAAGATCGGCCGGGGCGGCAGCCTCGGCGAGGAGAAGAGCTACCTCGGCGACGGCGTCATCACCGGCCATGGCTCCATCGACGGCCGCGAGGTTTTCGTCTTCAGCCAGGATTTCACCGTCCTCGGCGGGTCGCTGGGCGAGGCGCACGCCCAGAAGATCTGCAAGGTCATGGATCTGGCGGTCAAGGTGGGCGCGCCGATCATCGGGCTCAACGATTCGGGCGGGGCGCGCATCCAGGAGGGTGTCGATGCCCTGGCCGCCTACGGCGAGATCTTCCACCGCAACGTCCGGGCCAGCGGCGTCGTCCCCCAGATCTCCTGCATCATGGGGCCCTGCGCCGGCGGCGCGGTGTACAGCCCCTCGATCACCGACTTCGTCTTCATGGTCGAGGATTCCTCCTACATGTTCGTCACCGGCCCCTCGGTGGTCAAGACGGTCACCCACCAGGACATCACCTCCGAGGATCTGGGCGGCGCCAAGGTCCATGCCTGCAAGAGCGGCGTCGCCCATTTCACGGTCCACAACGACGTCCTGGCCCTGCGCGAGGTGCGGCGGCTGATCAGCTACCTGCCCTCCAACAATCGTCTCCACTCGCCGATTCTCGACCTCAGCGATGCCCCGGACCGGACCGATCCGGCCCTGGACTTCCTCATCCCCACCAATTCCAACCAGACCTACGACATGAACGTGCTCATCCACTCCATCCTCGACGGGGCGGAGTTCATGGAGGTGCATGCCGGTTTTGCCCGCAACATCATCTGCGGTTTCGGCCGGCTGGGCGGCCAGACCGTGGGCCTGGTGGCCAACCAGCCGGCGGTGCTCGCCGGCGTGCTCGACAACGACGCCTCCTTCAAGGCCGGTCGGTTCGTCCGGTTCTGCGATGCCTTCAACATCCCGCTCATTTCGCTGGTCGACGTGCCCGGCTTCATGCCCGGACCTGACCAGGAGCACGGCGGCATCATCCGCCACGGCGCCAAGCTGCTCTATGCCTTCACCGAGGCCACGGTGCCGCGCATTTCGGTGATCATCCGCAAGGCCTACGGCGGCGCTTATCTGGTGATGAACTCCAAGCACATCCACTGCGATGTCAACTACGCCTGGCCCACCGCCGAGATCGCGGTCATGGGCCCCAAGGGTGCGGCTGAGGTCATCCACCGCAAGGAAATCTACTCGGCCGATGACCCGGAAACCGTGCTCAGCGAGAAGATGGAAGAATACCGGCGAACCTTTGCCAACCCCTTTCTTGCCGCCCAGCGGGGCTATATCGACGACGTCATCTTCCCCCGCGACACCCGCTCGCATCTCATCCGCACCCTGCAGATGCTCGACAGCAAGACGACCAAGGGCCCGGATCGCAAACACGGAAACATTCCCCTGTGAGGCACGCCATGTTCGAGAAAATACTGATCGCCAACCGTGGCGAGATCGCCATCCGCATCATCCGGACCTGCAACCGACTGGGCATCAACACCGTGGCCGTCTTCTCCAACGCCGACAGCCGCAGTCTGCACCGTCATCTGGCCGATGAGGCCGTGCACATCGGCGAGTCACCCTCGCAGAAATCCTATCTCGATATCGACAAGATCATTGCCGCCGCCCGGGCCACCGGCGCCGAGGCCATCCATCCCGGCTACGGCTTTCTCTCCGAAAAGGCCGACTTTGCCCGGGCGGTGCAGGAGGCCGGGCTGGTGTTCATCGGTCCGTCGGTGGAAGCGGTCGATGTCATGGGCGACAAGATCACTTCCAAGGAATTGGCCAAGGGGGCCGGCGTGCCGGTGATCCCCGGCCACATCGAGGCCATCAAGGACGAGGAGGAGGCCATCGCCATAGCCGGCGAGATCGGC
>JAUWAH010000030.1 GCA_030602145.1 Desulfobulbus sp. | reverse complement strand
CACTCGGACGACAAGCCGCGACCACATCTCAACATATTGGAATAAAACAAAAATAATTGTAATCTTACCGAAAAGAGAGGTGTGTCAGCGGTATATCGTGACCATCTATCGAGGGATAGATTTTGATCGAATAAGGAAGGGTGGGCAAAAAAATTCTTTGCAAACAGAGAGATAGAACAACAACGAACCTGACTGGCTCATTTTGAGCCCATCAGTCATTCAAACCGGGCCGCAACAAGCAATGATCGCATCTCGCCCATCGGCAGCGAGAAGAATGGCAGATGGACTGGACGAAAGGGGGCGGGAGAGCTGGAAAAGAAAAGAAAAGGGGCGGGTTGAATACCCGCCCCGGCAAGGCAATACAATCAATATTTTCTTGTTGTGCCCGGGTTTGCCTTGTTCAACATCCTCTCCACACCCTTGACCCCAATGTGGCAGGATGCACAGCGGGTGTTTGAGGCAAAGGCGATATTGCCGTTATGGCAGACACCGCAGTACTTGCCGGCATAAAGGGCCTGCATGTTGAATTTTTCCGGGTGTTCTTCGGCGGCGCCCACGCGCATCTCGAAAGCGCTGTCATGGCAGCTTGCACAGGTGAGTCCCATATCCACATGCTCCTTATGAGTGAACAACACACCCTTGACCGGCCGATTGAACACCACGATTTCAGGCTGTTTCATGTCGCTGCCGTGACATGTTTTACAGGTCTCGGGCCCGGTGGTGCTGAAGGCGGTGCTGCCGTCATGGCAGGCGCCGCAATATTTACCTGCATCATGACTGGCGTGGTTGTAGTCTCCCTTGGCCTTGGCCGCGCCCCGCTTGCGTTCAAACAGGCTGGGATGACAACTGTCGCAGGACAGACCGTAGGTCACCACGTGGGATTTATGGCTGAACATGGATTTGACCGGCTCCATGTCGATGATCTGTGTATTGCCAAACGATTCATACTGCTTCGCGGACACCGCGTCTGAAGGAGCTGCAGGCGAGGAAGCATCGTTCTTGCCGGTCGCAAAAGAAATCCCCGCGATCGCGATCAAACACAGTGTGGGCATCAGTATTGCTCGTATCTTCATCTTCAATTCTCCTTGTTCTCCATTAAATGTCCAAGACCACATTCATATAAAAAACGTTCGGCAGGGCTCCGGTTTCAGGCCGCAGTACCCATACCGTTGTCTCCGGCTGATGCACCAGTTTATAGACCTCACTGTTCGGATCACTGAGATCGCCAAATATTCTGACATGGGCGGGACAGGCCTCAACGCAGGCCGTATCCTTCATACCTTTGGAGAGGCGGGTATCCAGACAGAAGTTGCATTTATCCACGGCCCGGACTTCCTCGTTGAAATACCGGGCATTGTAGGGGCAGGCGGCCATGCAGGTTTTGCAGCCGATGCATTTCCTGTTCTCCATGACCACAATACCGGTGGTCCTGTCCTTATAGGTGGCCACGGTGGGACAGACGCGCACGCAGGGCGGTTCGTTGCACTGGTTGCAGAGAACAGGCATGAATATTGTTTCTTTCTGATCGGGACCAATCGTTCGGGTACGTTCCAGAATAGTGGTTCTCCACCCATACGATGGCACATGGTTGGTGCGAACGCAGGCCTCCATGCACAATTCGCAGTCCACGCAGAGATTCTGCCGCATCACCATGCTGTAATGAGGCTTATACGGATACTTGCTGCTTGTCGGCATGGAACCGACAGCGCCTTGCGCATCCCTGGCCGAGGTCAAGGAGAGGATCGTCCCGCCCATGTACAAGCCGGTGATCGCCAGACCGGCGCGTAAAAAGGCGCGCCGTTCCAGTGATGGCAGATGCTCCACCCCTTCGTTTTTCATTTTTTCCAACTCGTTAATGTTCATTCGATCCCCTCGCGATAAAAAAGATAAAGACGACATCAGCACCCCGTGCTGCAATGACATGTTCTGGCAACAAAAAGGCCGAGAATGAATGACCGCTCATTTCGTCAAAAAGGCAACGTTGGAACATACCTCAATTCCAAGGGAAGAGCAAGTTTTCAAATATATGGTATAGTCCGAGCGTTGACCTGCGCAGACCTGTATCACAGGTTACCTGTTTGTTTGACAACCACCGGCAAGGCGGGCGCTCGCCGCCCGTCCTTATCATCCATCTTTTCCACCAGAGCATGTCCGTTCGATGCGTGAACCTATAACCGACCAGATCAATCCGTTACAATGTGCGCTGGCCATTTTCCACCTGGATCGGGAGGGCCGGATCATCGGGCTCAACAAGAACGCCCTGAACCTGACCCACCGGCAACCGGCCGAACTCGTCGGTAGAGCCATGGATGAACTGCTCGAGTTCAAAGACAATGCCGGTAGCCTGATCGATCTTTTTAGCGAAGAAAAATGGGGAGAATCGATCACCAGGCAAGCAATGCTTACGCCCGGCAATGGACCGGTCGAGCAGGCCCTGGAGGTACTCGCCACCGTCACACCTCTCTGGGACCGGGACCAGTGTGTCGCCGGTGCCGTCCTGGCCCTGGACAGCAACAATCAATCACTCTATTACCATTTGCTGCTCGATTCAGTTTCCGAAGGCGTGCTCACCGTCAATCGATCAATGGACATCATTTCGTTCAACCGGGCTGCCGAACAGATCACCGGCTGGAAGCAGGAGGAGGTGATCGGCAAAAATTATCAAACTATTTTCCCGCCGGAGTTTTGCGAAAATCAATGCCTCCTCAAACACGCCATGGAGGTGGATACATCGTTTATTGCCCAAGCGGTCTTCACCACGCACAAAGATGGACGTTTTTTTCCCCTCTCCCTGTCGCTTGCCCCTCTTTACGACCTCAACGGTCAGGTTATTGGCGGTGTTCAGACTTTTCACGACTGTTCCGAGACCCTGCATAACACCCTGATCCTGGCATCGGTGGCCGACGGCGTCTTTACCATTGACCGCAACCGGATCATCACCTCGTTCAACCGGGCAGCCGAGCACATCACCGGCTGGAAACAGGAAGAGGTGATCGGCAAACCGTGCCGGGAGATTTTTCATTCCAGTGTCTGCGGGAGCGACTGTCTTTTGCAGAAGGCGATCGACAGCAATTCCATGTTCGTCGACCGCGCCATCTTCATCAAGGGCAAGGCGGGCAACTCCATCCCGGTGACCATCAGTTCGTCACCGCTGCTTGACGACTTCGGCAACATTATCGGTGGCATTGAAACGTTTCGCGACAACACCTCCTCGATCCGAGAAAGCCTGATCCTCGACTCCATCGCTGACGGCGTGTTCACCGTGGACCGCAACTGGAACATCACCTCATTCAACCGAGCGGCCGAAGAGATCACCGGCTGGTCCCGCGAGGACGCAATGGGACTCTCCTGCTCGGACATCTTCCATTCGTCCATCTGCGGCAAGAACTGCGCCATCGCCGAGAGCCTGTACACCGGCGCGCCGGTGGCCAATCGTTCTATCACCATTCGCAACAGCCGTGGCGAAAAAGTGCCGATCAGCATCAGCGCCGCGCCGCTCACCGACCATGAAGGGAACATTATCGGCGGTGTCGAAACTTTCCGCGACCTGACCACCATCACCACCCTGCGGGAACAACTGCATCAGAAGTATACGTTCGACGCCATCCTCTCCAAATCGGCGGCCATGCAACGCCTCTTCGGCATCCTCCCGGATATCGCCCGCAGCCCCAGCACCGTGCTCATCCTCGGCGAGTCTGGCACCGGCAAGGAACTGGTCGCCCGGGCGCTATACAACGCCAGCGACCGCGCCGACAAACCCTTTGTCATCGTCAACTGCGCAGCCCTGCCGGAGACCCTGTTGGAATCGGAATTGTTCGGGTACAAGGCTGGAGCCTTCACCGATGCCCGCAAGGACAAACTCGGCCGGTTCGCCGCCGCCGAGGGTGGCACTCTTTTTTTGGACGAGATTGGGGACCTGCCCGGCAGCGTGCAAGTCAAACTGCTGAGGGTGCTCCAGGAAAAAGTCTATGAGCCGCTGGGATCCAACCTGCCGGTCAAGGCGGATGTCCGCATCATTACCGCCACCAACCGCAACCTTCAGGTCCTGGTGAACGAGGGAACATTCCGCAACGATCTCTTTTACCGGCTCAACGTGGTCAAGATCAGCCTGCCGCCGCTCAGGGAACGCAAAGAGGACATTCCATTGCTGGTCGACCATTTCATCAAGAAGTACAGCGCCCAGCAGGGCAAGGACATTGTCGGCATGTCCTCGGCCGCCCTGACCATGCTCATGCGTTACGACTATCCGGGCAACATCCGCGAACTGGAGAACATCGTCGAGTATGCGTTCATCCTCTGCGATGGCGGTTACATCCAGCCCCAGCACCTGCCCGACCCCTTTGGAGCCGGATCGGAACCCGCCGAGGCCCGCTCCCGCCGAGATGCCGGTCCGCAAACCCTGGAGGACATCGAAAAACAGGCCATCACCCTCAGTCTGGAGCGCAACCGCTGGCGAAAAATGGCCACCTGCAGGGAACTTGGTATTTCCAAGGATACCCTGCGCCGCAAGATAGAGCGATATGCCATTATGCACCCGGAAGGCGGCGAGGAAGAAGAGTAAGCCTTGTCCGTTTCAGCGCCCGCTGCATAACCAGCATGGCTGGCTCAATCCGGCCGGCTGCAACGACCAATGCAAGGCCTGCACCCCGGCATGGCAACGGAGCCGGATGCAACACCGTTCACATAGAAAAGGCGTCCCCACTTGGGGACGCCTCCGCGCTTGACCAATTCTTTTTCCTTTATCCATGCCCGGCAGGCGAACGCCAGCGGGAATATGCCGACACTGTCTCGCCGCCACCTCCGTTCAACCGCAGGATCGGCGCCATACCTCGCGGGTGAATCCAACAACCGCTTTTTTCTCCGCCAGATCCCTCAGGCAGAGGATTGGCGCTTTTTTTTTTGATCGCCTCCTTCCCGCTTCTGCTGGTCCTGCTCCTTGGCCTCCATCCGGGCGGCTATATCTCCGACCGCGTGAAGGGTTCGCGGTACTGCCCGATCAACCCGGGCCGTGCACCGTTCGTGGATTGCGGCCGGGCAACCTGCCACCTCCCAGCAGGGAATGTAGTCCAACAACTTCTTCAGCCCTGGGATACTGATGCCCTCTTCATGGATGAAGGTCCGCAGGCAGGTAATCCACTGAATATCGTCGGCGGAAAACATCCGCCGGTTGCCCACCACCGTTGGCTTGATCAGCCCTTCCTGCTCGTAGATCCGCAGGGTACGGGGATGGACGTTGAGCAACTTGGCGGCGACACCGATGGGGTAGATGGGGACATCCGAACGGATCGCCTGTATCTCTTTCCTCTTTCTTGCCATACCGGCCTCCTGTCAGGGCGGGTTGCCGGGAAGAAGCGGCAACCCATGGCGGATCACCGCTTCTCCTTGCGACACAGGGTCCATCATCAGTGGTCTTCAGATAAATGGCCACGGAACAACCGCTCGCCCATCATGAAGAGGATCGCGCAGAAACTAAACCCGGCCAGGGTCACCATCCACTCATGCAAGGTTGGGGTATAGGGCAGGATATGGGGAAGATTGGTAATGTTCAACTCATGATACCCTGGGATGATCTGGCCGACGACCACCAGGTCGTAACGCATGACAAAGATGCCGACGATGCTGCACGCCGAACCGAAGGCCATGGCTGCAAGATTCCTGGCCCTGACTGCGAGGATGATCAAAAACGGGATGACCAGACCCAACCCCACTTCGCCATACCAGAAATTATTGGCATAGGGTCCGTTGATCAGTGCCATGACCGCCTCGTATTTACCGGGCGGATTGCCATACATACCGGAAATCATTTTCCAGGTAGTGAAGAACATGATGACGACATAAAGCAAGGCTCCCAACTTGGCGACCGAGCACAGCGAACGCTCCATCTCGGCACTCATCTTCCAACCGTTGATTTTATAGGCCACCCAGTGGAAGAAGATGACGGCGGCGCACCCTGACATCATGGCCGAGGTGATGAAATAGATCGGCATGTAGGGTCCATGCCAGAATTCACGCGCGTTGAGCAGGCCAAAAACCGCACCGAGGTTGGAGTGCGCGGCCACACCAGCGATGACCCCGAGCAGTCCCAGCATGCCGGCCAGCTTGTGTCTCCCCATTTGCAGTAGGGCAAATTCAATCAGCATGAAAAAGAGGTAGGCCCCGTACAAGGTCCCCATCCACCAAATGCTCGAGGTCAGATTGGGGGATATAATATTGTACACGGCCATGCGCCATGGATTTTCAATCTCGAAGGCGATGACCAGGAAGCCCGAAATAATGGTGGCGATGGCCAAAAAAACCGAGCGTTTGGCGATGGGCTTGAAGGCCTCAAAACCAAACACGTGGCCTATGGATGAAACCAGACACAGGCCGGTCGAGGTGACGACAAAAAATACGTAGCCGGCCAGAGCCAGCCCCCACGGCACTTCACGGCTGACACCATAGACATGGTGGTAGCCGACAAACATGGCGTGCAGCCCGAAAGCAATCCCGACCAAGGTGAATACACCGAGCAACCCGATCACGCCGTTGTACAATCGGGACCGGCTTACTTCCAGACCTCCTTCCTGCGGTAAAACTCTGGCTATAAATTCCATAACACCCTTTCCTCCTTGTGCGGCCGACGGATACTCCCATCCTCGACCCACTGCTTCTTGATCATGAATGTGATGCTTTTCCAATGACGAACGGTCACGGCAAATCGCTTTCCTCTCTGACCGATCGGAGAACCGGTTTGATTCTCACGTCGAACAGGGTATGCAGAATTGCGCCACCCAACCAAACAACAAAAAACAGTATCGCTTCCATAACCCCTCCATGCCACGACGTTGCAGGTCGACGTTCGTTTCCGCTGGCGGTTTTGGCGGAAACCACCCGGTTTACCAACGCCTCTCCGACTCCTCTTGCCCTCGCCGCTTGATTCTGCTCCCGGGATACATCAGGTCAGGCTTCTTCTTAGGTTCGTTTTTATCCGGCCGCCATTCGCCTGTCAAGAAAATATCTCTTCAATTGTCAAAAAACATGAAAATTACATGATCATTTTGAGCCCAATAAATAATTCTAGTTGTGATGTGAAATTAAAATTTCGCATATCACCTATCATTGCTAAGAACAAATTACTGTTTTTACGTATTTAAAATGAAAAAGAAACTGCACCTCCCCCTGACCGATCCAAGCCGAAAAACTTGCCCCTTCTGCGCATAACTCTCCCTTGCTTTCATGAAGCGGCTCATAATTCGTCCACGACCGGAAAGATCTACCGACCGAATACGGATTACCAACCGGCTCAATATTTCCCCAAGAGATGTTTCGGCAGGGAACAACTCTCCTCCTTTCTTTTTACAGGGAAGTGTGGTACCTCATCACCACGGCGGGGGTGGCTGTGACCGGCAGGCGCGATGCAGGCTGCATCGACAAGACGATTTCTGCGTCTACACAGGAGCAATTTCCCTTCTCGCCCCCCCTTTACCCTCCAGATGCAAGGAGACCCCCGTGCAAAGTTTTTACAAGAATCTGTCCATCTGGCTCCTTATCGCCCTGGCCGTCCTCCTGCTTTTCCACACCTGCAAAAAGACGCCGGATCGAGCCCATGCCGTGCCCTACACCGAATTTCTGACCAAGGTCGACGCCGGAGCCCTCTCCAAGGTCACCATCATCAGCAACACGGTCGTCTGGGAGAGCGGAGACGGCAAACTCTTCAAGACGGTGGTTCCCCAAGCCAGCGATGCCCTCGCGCACCTGCTCCGAAAAAACGTGGTCATCCGAACCGAAGAACCGTCGCAACCGCCATGGTATCTCCAGACCCTGCTTTCCTGGCTACCCTTTGTACTCTTCGCGGTGTTGTGGTTTTTTTACTTTCAGAAAGGGAGTGGCTCTGGCAGCGGCGGTGGTGGTCGGGCCCTCGCCTTTGGCAAAAGCAGGGCACGCCTGATCAATCCAGAGGAATCGAAGGTTAAACTGGACGATGTCGCCGGCATCGACGAGGCTAAGGAAGAGGTGGCCGAGTTGGTCGATTTTTTGAAAAAACCCGAAAAATTTGTCGAAGCCGGGGCAAGGATCCCCACCGGCGTGCTGCTCTACGGCGAACCAGGAACCGGCAAGACCCTGCTGGCCAAGGCCATTGCCGGCGAAGCGGGCGTGCCGTTCTTTTCGATCAGCGGCTCGAACTTCGTTGAAATGTATGTGGGAATCGGCGCCTCGCGGGTACGAGACCTGTTCAGCGAAGGCAAGAAGAAGGCGCCCTGCATCATCTTCATCGACGAGATCGACGCGGTCGGTCGACATCGCAGCGCCGGAACAGGCGCGGGCGGCAACGATGAACGGGAACAGACCCTGAACCAGTTGCTGGTGGAAATGGACGGGTTTGAAGCCAACGATCATGTCATCGTCATCGCCGCCACCAATCGCCAGGACATCCTTGACCCCGCCCTGATGCGTCCCGGGCGATTCGATCGCCAAGTCATGGTGCCCCTGCCCGATGTCGGTGGCCGTGAAAAAATCCTCAAGGTACACGCCCGCGCCACCAAGGTGGCTCCGGATGTGGACTGGCAGGTGATCGCCAAAGGCACCCCAGGCTTTTCCGGAGCGCAACTGGCCAGCCTGGTCAACGAGGCCGCTCTGCTGATGACGAGGAGGAACTTTCGGGCGATCACCATGGACATCCTCGAATCCGCCAAGGACAAGGTGATGATGGGGGCGGAGCGGCGGAGTTTGATCATCACGGACCGGGAAAGACGAATCACCGCCTGCCATGAGGTCGGCCACGCCCTGGTTGCCTGGATGCTTCCCGCCGCCGATCCGGTCCACAAGGTGACCATCATCCCCCGGGGACGCGCCTTGGGACTGACCATGCAGCAACCCGAGGAAGAGCGGCTTTCCCATGATCGAGCCTATCTGTTCGCAACCCTGTGCACCCTGCTGGGAGGGCGTGTCGCCGAAGAGATCGTGTTCAACCAGATGACCACCGGCGCCGCCAACGACATCGAGCGGGTGTCGGATATTGCCCGGCGCATGGTCTGTGAGTGGGGAATGAGCGAGGTGGTCGGCCCGCTCCATTTCAAGGCCGCAAGCCCATTGAACGGCCAACCGGGCCACCTTGTCAGCGAGCAGACCATGGTGCTCATTGACGGCGAGGTTAAAAAACTGGTGCAGTCAGCCTACGATAAAGCCCGTTCCCTGCTTCTGGAACATCGCGACCTGCTCGATGCCCTCACCCATGCCCTGCTGGAGCGAGAAACCATTACCAGGGCTGAAATCGAAGCGATCGTCATGGCTAACACCGCCACCCCCAGCGGCTCGGACCGGTAATCGGAACCTGCCCCGCTTACCTCCTGCCCCGTTTCCACACCCAGGGGGGAACCGGCCTTCGATCCCGCCAGAGCCCCACTCCTGCCGCCCTGGCTGCCTGTTCCATTTCTTCAAGGCGGTGGCAGAATGGTTGCGAGGTGCAGAACTTCGGGTACACCCAGGCCAGCCCCCGACGAACCAACTCGGTGTTCACCACCATACCCCGTACCAGGACCACCGCCACGATCCGACCGTACTGATCGGTGTCCATTGGTTCAATGACGACCTTCTTTCCCTGCATCATTCCACTGGCCGCCCGTTTCGCTTCCTCCCCAAACGGTTGACCGTATTCAGGGCAATCGATACCGTAAAGGCGGACGGTCACCGTGGCTTGGCCACGTTTGACCTGGAATGAATCGCCATCCTGCACCCTGTGGACGGTCCCTTCCCAGGCGACGGCGGTACCTGTCCAGAATACAAGCAGAACGACAAGCAGCTTCCACCACAGCATGCGACCATCAACCGACCCCTTCATTGCTCACCTCTTCTCGCCCTGAACCGGACGTTGCCCTCCCGGACCGGATTACTCTTGTCAAGATAATGACACATTATGCGAAAGTCCCTTGTATTCCCCTTTGCACCTGTGGTAACCTTACAAAAAATTGTACCGGAAAACACAAAAAACTGTACCTTCCGACAACTCGCACCACCATCCTGCACGGCATGAAAAGACCCGTTGTCCCGGAACCGGAACTCTCGGAAAACGAAGAAAAAACCAGGGACCTGATCCTGACCTTGCCCCTGTTTGACGCTTTCAAATCCGATGAACTCGACATTCTTGCCCGCCATATGAATTTTGCGGAAATTCTACGCGGCGAACACCTCTTTGTCGAGGGTGACAAGGGCGACTACATGTGCTTTGTGGTACGCGGCCTGCTCGATGTCCTCAAAAAAACCGCCAGCGGCGATTACCGTGTGGTCGCCCGTCTCGGCAAAGGCAACACCATCGGCGAGATGTCAATCGTCGACAAATCGCCAAGGTCCGCCACGGTGGTGGCCCGCCAGCCCTCGGTTGTCATCATCTTGACAAAGAAAGGGTTTGATATGCTCACCGACCGTTATCCGGCCGTGGGCGTCACCCTGATGAAGAAGATCATGCGCCTGCTGAGCCTCAACATGCGCCTGACCACCAGCAAACTTGCCGACAAGCTGCCGGAATAAGACATGCCCCCCGACGCTTTCCACGGAATCATCGGCCGAAGCCCTGCCATGCAGCGACTGTTCAGGCTGATCTCCAAATTGGCCGAGGACGATGCCAGCACAGTGCTCATTCATGGCGAGTCTGGCACCGGCAAGGAGTTGGTCGCCAAGGCGATCCATGCCCACAGCCCACGCAGCGGCCAGCACTTCGTCCCGGTCAACTGCGCCGCCATCCCCGACGACCTCCTGGAAAGCGAACTGTTCGGCCACACCAAAGGGGCGTTCACCGGCGCCACCGGCGCCAAGATCGGTCGGATCGAATACGCCAACGGCGGTACTCTTTTTCTTGACGAGATCGGCGACATGAAGCCCGTGCTCCAGGCCAAGCTGCTGCGGGTGCTTCAGGAGCGGGAATTCGAACCGGTGGGAGGGCTCAAACCGATCCCGGTGGATGTGCGGGTCATTGCCGCCACCCACCGCAACCTGGAAGAGATGGTGGCCGAAGGCAGGTTTCGCGAGGATCTGTACTATCGCCTCAATGTCATCCCCCTTTCCATACCGCCGCTGCGCGAACGGCTGGATGACATCCCTCTGCTGGTTGAGTACTTTGTCCGCACCATCGGCAGGACCAAAAAAAATCCCCTGCTCGGATTCGACCCGGCCGCCCTGCATATTCTGACCGGCTTTCCCTGGCGGGGCAATGTCCGCGAATTGGAGAACCTGGTGCAGCACATGACCATTCTCCACGGCGGCGGCGTGGTTGGGTACCACGACCTGCCGGACAAATATCGCAACACCTCTCCCCCACCCACCTCCCCCCCCGCAGTCGAACCTTCCCGCTCCCTTGACGATGTGAGCCGTCCCGAGCAACTGCTGCTCTTCTCGTCGGTTCCCGCCTCCCCGCCCACCGAAGCCTGGCCCGAGAGCGGCATTGACTTCAATGCCCTGGTCAACGATTTCGAAACCCAGTTGATCGTTCAGGCCCTGAAACTGACCCAAGGCAACAAGAAGGAAGCGGCC
>JAUWAH010000158.1 GCA_030602145.1 Desulfobulbus sp. | reverse complement strand
ACACGCATGGGTATACCTCCATGGCAAGGGGAACGGTCGACGCCGGGGTGATGTGGCACCGGACAGTCAACCGCGGGGAGCGGCGGCCGGCTTAGGACATAGCGTAGATTTTTTCAGGGAAACAACAGGATATGCACTTTTAACTTGTTGTTTTCAAATAAATTTATAATATCATTTGCACGATGTTGAAAGTCATTTTTTTGGGCGAATGGCATCCCGTTTCGCCGCAATGGTTTGGGGGCAACCATGGTTCCGGTCATCGGATTCATCGGCTGGCATAATTCCGGCAAGACCACCTTGGCGCGGCAGGTGGTCGCCCATCTCAAGGCCATGGGGCTGCACGTGGGGGTGATCAAGTCGACCAAGGAAACCGGGATCGTCGTTGACCGACCGCATACCGACACCGACCTCTATAAGGAGGCCGGCGCCGACGGGGTTGCCCTGCTGGCACCGGATCAACTGATCGTTCAATGCCGGCCGCCCGGACTTGCCCTGCCGGCGCTGGCTGAGCGGCTGTTTCCCGAGGCCGACCTGGTGGTTGCCGAGGGGTTCAAACATGCCGCCGATGTTGCCAAGATCGAGGTGCGGCGCGATGCCAAGTCACCTCTGCTGCGTGATCTGGTCCCGAATGTGATTGCCGTGGCCACCGATCTGCCCCTGTGCGGCGGGGTTTTGTTCCGGCTCGACCAGAGCCGGGAAATCGCCGATTGGCTTGCCACCCAGTTCCTCAAGGTGCGGTTGCCGCCGAGCGATCGATCCGCCAGCACAAATCCGGACAGGCGGTAAGCATGGCCCAATCGTTCAGCTATCCCTCCGACAAAACAGGGTTGCCGCCCGGCAGCCTGGTTCATGTGGGCAGAATGCCGGCCGAGGCCGGCCGGGTGACCCTGATCTCCTTCAACGAAGACCATGCTGCCGAGCATCCGGTGGCGTCCATTAACGATATCGACCGCCACAGGGCAGCGGGCACCAACCTTTGGATCCACTGCGAGGGACTTGACCTGATCGAATTTCTCGGCGCCGTCGGCCTTCGGTTTGCCATCCATCCCCTGGTCCTCGAAGATATCCTCAACACCCACCAGCGACCCAAATTCGAGGTGGACGAGGACTATCTGTTCATCGTCCTCAAGACGCTGCGCTGCGACCAGTCGATGGCAGTGCACCATGAGCAGATCTCCCTGGTTGTCTTTGGCGACGTACTCTTCACCTTTCGGGAACAGACGGACGAGCTGTTCGATGCCCTCCGCCAGCGCCTGACCGCACCCAAGGGTCGGCTCAGGTCATTGGGCACCGACTATCTGGCCTGCATGCTCATGGATACGGTGGTGGACAACTATTTCACCGTTGCCGACACCATCGAGGAGGCGATCGAGGCAGCGGAGACCACCCTGCTCGATCGGCCACAGCCGGCCACTTTCGCCGCCATCCAGCAGCTCAAGCGTGAACTCATTTTCATCCGCAAGGCGGTCATGCCGCTGCGTGAGATGCTACTGGCCATCCAGCGTTCCGACAGCCCCATCATTCAGGACCGAACCCAGCCCTATTTCCGGGATGTGTTCGACCACGTCCTGCGGGTGATCGACACCATTGACGCCTACCGGGATCTGCTCAACGGCGTGCTCGACATCTACCTCTCCAGCGTCAGCAACCGGATGAACGAGATCATGAAGGTCCTGACCGTGTTTGCCACCATCTTCATCCCCCTGACCTTCATCGCCGGCGTCTACGGCATGAATTTCGACTACATGCCGGAGTTGCGCTGGCGTTGGTCCTATCCCATCCTGTGGGGACTGTTCCTGCTCATTCCCGCCATTCTCCTCACCCTGTTCAGGAAGAAGCGATGGCTGTGAACGGTTCGATTGATCCGGAGTCGCTGGAGGATGGCCCACGGTTGTGCGCGGCGATCGTCTTGATTTGAGGTGATTGGGGCGATTGTCATTCCAAAATTTGTTTGACAACTTGACGCTGGCAAGCCCGGCATCGCCATGGTATGATGGCCATGGTTTGGTCGAGTGCATCGGATGCACGGTGCGCTCTTTGTTTTTCCCCGTGCGAGGAGCTGGCAATCGTCAGCCAGGCCCGGGGACGGATTTATTGAAGAGGAGGTTTATCCATGCAGCTGGGATTTATCGGACTTGGCCATCTGGGAAAAGCAATTGCCGGCCGCCTGGTCGATTGCGGCCACGAACTGACCGTCTGGAACCGCTCGACCGGCAAGGCCGAGGAACTGAAAGCCACGGTCGCGGCTACGCCGGCCGAGGTGGCTGCCCGGGCCGACATCATCTTTGTCTGCCTGTTCGACAGCGCAGCCGTGCACACCGTGCTCACCCAGGAGGCCGGACTGCTGGCCGCTAACCTATCCGGCAAGATCGTTATCGATCACACCACCAACCACTACCGTGATGTCCTTATGCACCACGACCTGTGCGCCCAGGCAGGGGCCATCTATCTGGAGGCACCGGTGCTCGGCAGCGTCGTCCCTGCCAGCCAGGGCGCCCTGACCGTGCTGGTCAGTGGTCGGGAAGAGGGGTTCAACCGGGCTAAACCGGTGCTGGAGCAGGTGGGCAAGCATCTCTTCCATCTGCCCGAGGCCGGACTGGCCTCCAAGATGAAGCTGATCAACAACCTGGCCCTGGGCAGTTTCATGGCCACCTTGGCCGAGGCCCTGGCCTTTGCCGAAGGGGTCGGCATCGACAAGACCACGGTGCTTGACATCCTGGGCGTGGGCGGTGGTCAATCGCTGGTGCTCAACGCCAAACGGGCCAAGCTGCTGGCCGAGGACTTCTCGCCTCACTTCTCCAATGCCCTCATCTACAAGGATCTGCACTGCCTCCAGGATCTGGCCTATGAGAACAAACGGCCCCTGTTCACCGGCGCGGTGGTCAAGGAACTGTTCGGCCGGACCATGGCCGAGGGCATGGGCGACCTCGACTTCGCCGCAGTCTACGCCCTGTTCAAACAACGGTAACCACGCATCCTGACCGCGCGGTCGACTGCCGCGCTATGATGGAGCATCCCGACGGGAGCCCGGTCGTTTCGGCCGGGCTCTTTTTTTTTGGAGCCGGGGAACGGGAAAAAAGAGTGGATGACTTGGCCTGTGCCGGGCAGGGGCAGGAGAACCAGGGCTGCTTACCGCTCATGCCCTGCTTGGACCGGGCTGGGGACGAAGAATTCGATGCGTGGAAACTGATCGAGGTCTTTGTGGATGCCGGTGCGGAGAAAGGCATTGACCCAATGGAAGATGTCGTGCCGTTGGATGGAGCGCCGCATCTTCTCCATCCGCCTGTGGCGGTTGTCGCTCTCCATGCAGCAGGCCCGGCGGATGGCATCGGCCACTCCCTCAATGTCGAACGGGTTGACCAGGATGGCGCCGTTGTGGAGTTGGGCGGCGGCGCCGGCAAATTCGCTGAGGATGAGCACGCCGTTGTTCTCGATGGAGCAGGCACAAAATTCCTTGGCCACCAGGTTCATGCCGTCCTTGAGCGGGGTGACCAGGGCGATTTCGCAGGTGCGGTAGTAGGCCAGCAGTTCCATCCGGCTGAGCGACCGGTAAATGTATTGGATCGGGCTCCAGCCCACCTGGTTGAAGCGGCCGTTGATTTCGCCCACCATCCGCTCGATTTCCCGCTTGAGGGACTCGTATTCAGGTACTTCTTCCCGGCTGGGGAGTACCACCTGGATCAACGTCATCTTGCCGTGCAGTTCCGGATACCGTTCGAGTGCGTTGGCAAAGGCCTGCAAGCGCAGGGGGATGCCCTTAGTGTAGTCCAATCGATCAACGCCCAGGATCAGTTGCCGCTCCGGCAGGTTGGCATGGATGATCCAGGCCTGATCCTCCACTTCGGAAGTGGCGGCGGCTTCGGCAAACTGCTTGAAATCGATGGAAATCGGAAAGGCGCCTATCAGGACCTCATGGTCCGGGGTCAGGCAGCGGGCAATCTGACCGTGGCCGACTACCCGCATCTTCGGCATGAGCATGCGAACGCAGTCGATGAAGTTGCGCCGGTCCCGCATGGTCTGAAAGCCGACCAGGTCGTAACTGAGCAGCGCGTTGAGCACCTGAAATCGCCAGGGCAGCTTGACGAAGCCGTCCAGCGGTGGGAAGGGGATATGGAGGAAGAAACCGGTTTGCCGCCGGATGCCCATGGTCTTGAGATGGTGGGCGACCATGATCAACTGATAGTCATGGACCCAAACGTAATCCTCCTCGCAGGTGTTGGCCGCCACCACCTCGGCAAACTTGGCGTTGACCCGTTCGTAGACAGTCCAGTAAGCGGGGTCGAAATTGCACCGGCTGGGCAGGTCGTGGACAAGAGGCCAGAGGATCTGGTTGGAGAAGCCAAAAGAATACTGACGGATATCCTCCTCGGTCAGATTCACCGGTTTGAGCGCGTAACCGGTCAGTCGCGACCCCTGATCCATCAGGTCGCGGAGATTCGTTTCCTCCATGGTGTCGCGCGTTCCCAGCCAGCCGATCCATTGGCCGCCGCGATCGCGAAGCACTGGGCCGAGGGCGGTGACCAAACTGCCGGAAAAGGGTGTAATGGTCCATTGGCCGCTGGGTTCCCGATCGACCGCGATGGCCAGTCGGGTTGACACCACGGTCAGACGGGTTGTTTCCATCGGTATCCTCCTTCAGGACCAGTACGAGACCTGAAAACGGTCCGGGGCCGCCCCGCCCCGTTGCCGGAATAAATCCGGATCGGGCAGGTGCGGTTCGTCGCTGTCCTGCACCATCACATCTCGATCCGTTCCATATCGGCATGCATGGTGACGAACATGAGGGTGAGATATTCCCGCAGGTGCCTGGTGACCAGGAAGTTGTCGAGGACCAGGGCCCGTGCCTTGCAGCCCATGGCCTCCAGCCGGTCACGGTTCTTGAGCAGGTAGCGGATGCGGAGGGCGGCGCCCTCCGGAGTGTTGACCAGAAAGCCGGTATGGTGGTTGATGACCTGGAGACGGATTCCTCCGGTGTCGCCACCGATCACCGGTTTGCCTTTCCAAAGCGCCTCGGTGACCGTGAGACCGAACCCTTCCCGGGTCGACTTCTGCACGCAGACGGTGGAGGCTCGCTGCAGGGCGTTGATCTCACGGTGGGCATCGGCGGCCAGGTGCAGGATGTGGATATCCGGATCGTCGCCGGCCGCCTCGCGCACCTCGCGCAGCACCTCCTCGCCCTCGGGGTCGTCGCTGGCGCCGCCGCCGGCCAGAACCAGTTGCACCGGCGTGAATTCCCTGATCAGCCGGTAAGCCTGGATGACGCCGAGCGGGTCCTTGAACCGGTCGAAGCGCGACACCTGGGTGATGAGTGGCAGATCCGGATCGAGACCGTAACGGTCGTAGACCGCCTCGACCTCGCCAGAAAACAACTCCCGGTTCTTCTGGCTGAGCGGATCGATGCTCGGCGCGATCAGGTAGAGCGGATGGGGCAGGGGTTGGGCGAAGTCGGCCAGCGACCAGATCGAGGCGTCGTAACCGGCGACGAAATCCCGCAGATACTTCCACACAGCCCGATAGGGACGGCTGAGATCGATGTGGCAGCGCCATACCCATTTTCCCTTGCGGTTTGGACAGAACCGCAGCAGCGGCGCCGGTTGGGGATCGTGGATGAAGACGAAGTCGGCCTCCTCCAGGATCGGTCGCAATCGTTCGCTGTTCTCCTCGTTGGTCCGTTCGTAGGCCCGAAGCAACGCCGGCGACAGAGGGACAGGGCTGCCCTGGAGCCCGTTGTGAAAGTTCTTGGTGCACTGGTAGAAGGGGGAATCGCCGCTGATCACCTCCCACCGGGCCTCAAGCCCCAGTTGCTGCTTGAAGGGAACCAGCCAGTTGAGGATTTCGGCGACGCCGCCGCCTTCGCGGGTCGAATTGACATGGACGACCCGCATGCCGTGTAAGGGTGCGGCCAACTGGTGGAGATGATCGATCACTTCGTCGCCGACAATGGCGCGATATTCGTCAAGCGCCGTGGTCATGTCGTGCGCTCCTGGGTGATGGAGGCTTCTATCACCGCCACCAACTCCCGCCGCAGATCGGCCAGGGTGGTGAAATAGGGATCGATGGCGTTGATCCGG
>JAUWAH010000470.1 GCA_030602145.1 Desulfobulbus sp. | reverse complement strand
CGCCGCTTTCCAGATCGCCCGGCCATTGTTTGGCGGTCTGTTCGACCTGGCGCAGATGGTATTCAGCAACACCGCGCAGATAATTGCGCAGGGAGGCATCGATGGAGGCATCGATCATGGCCGCGACCGAAGCTCCGGCCGCCTCCATGCCCTCCTCGATGCTTTTATTCAGATGGGCCAAGGCGGTGTGCAGAACGAGGGCGCACACCGCGAGCAAGGGAACCAGTAAAAAAAGAATGTTCCCGAAAAATATTTTTTTCCCGATCGACCACCGGTTAATGGCCGGCAGGGGAATCTTCCACCTTGAAGCGCCCATGTTCTTTTCGACATCTGCGGAATAACGGCGAATCCGGCCGAGGGGTTCGACGGGAACCGCCCTGCGCAACGCCTTGTTTCTGCCCTAGTGTAGCGCACCTTGTTCGGGGGACAAAACGTTTTTCTTTTAAGAACACCTAACTCGTGACAATAATGTCAACAACATCACCTTGCCTGCTCCAGTCCGGAGACAATGAGCAGGCGAAGATCCTGTCTGGGCGTAAACTCCTTCTTCTCCACCACAAAGGTGGTGGGGCCCGTCTTGCGGATGCCGTCGATGCACAGGGAAAGGATGTTATCCGGCCGGCCCTTATCGATGGTCAGGCGGAAGGTGCCTATGGGGCCATGCCAGGTGTTGGCCGTGGTGAGAACATAGTCGAGGAGGATGGCCGTGCCGGTCCCAGGGAGGTCACCGGCCTTTCGCCCGTGCAGGCGTCTGGCCAGGGCCTTGCGGGTTGCGGTGTCGATGCAGTAGGTTCGGACCAGTTCCCGCTGGTAGGGGTCGAGGTCCTTGTCCTGTTCAGGCCAGACAAAAATTCCGCCGGGCGGAGCGGGATCGTAGCTGTGTTCGATGGCAACGTCCCGGCCGACGGCAAAGGTCTGCGGCCAATGGTAGCGAACGACGATCGACCACAGGGGCAGGGGCGGGTCCTCCCCAAGCCACTCCACCAGCCCCTTGTCCCGCAGCCGATCCCTGCTTGCTTTCGGCAACCGGTTCAGGGCCGTGGCGACCTGCTGGACATCGAGCGACAACGGAATCCCCAACTCCTTGAGCAGGGCCGAGACATCCTCGCCGGGGCTCTCATAGCCGGCCCTGGGGGCGCGTTCTTCCTCATTGGGGGGCTCAAGCACCGCGATCCGATCGATGGCCACCCCAATGGGCCGGCCGTCGACGGTGGCGGTCATGTTGACCAGATTTTCCCCGGCCAACTGCTCCGGGGGGCGGGAAAACATCATCTCTCCCATCAGCGGTGCCAGCGATATGGGCGGCAGGGGGAAAATCACCTCGCCGGATACGGGCTCGGGACCTTCGTTTCTGAACACATAACGGACCCTGACCCGGTCGGGGCTGAGAAACAGATCCTCCGAGACCATCCGCACACTCCTGCTCTGTTGAAACTGCAGGCCCGTGGCGGTCAGACCGCCAAAGCCGTCGTTGCCCCGAACCACTGCGGGCACAAGCAGCAAGACTGCCAGCATGAAGACCCCTGTCGCTTTCATGACCACCTCCCCGTTGTCAATTCTTCTCCAGCCAGCCGCAGCCGGGCGTCCAGGGCCAGCACGGTGCCGTCGGCCAGCAGCCGCACCGGGTTGATGTCCAACTCGGCGACCCGAGGACTTTCGGCCAGCAATCGGGCCACGGTGCGGACAGCCCGGACAAAGTTGCCCGGATCGACGGGCTGCTGTCCCCGAGCACCGGCAAAGAGCGGTGCGGCGTGCAACCTGTTGAGTTTCGATTCGATTTCGACAAGCGACGAGGGACAGAGCACCCGTTCCACATCCCGGAACAGCTCCACATGGACGCCGCCGAAGCCGAACAGGACAACCGGGCCGAAGGCCGGGTCCCGGAGGCCGCCGATGAACAGGTCGTGGCCGGGCGGTGCCATGGCCATCACCCGGACCCCTTCCATGGTCGCTTTCGGCCGGTGACGGGCCAGGTTGTCCCGGATGCTCTCAAATCCCCGTCTTGCCTCGTCCACCGAGCCGATGTTGGTCAGCACGCCGCCGACCTCGGTCTTGTGGAGGGCCTCCGCGGACGCCACCTTGAGCACCACGGGAAAGCCGGTCTCCTCGGCCAGCCGACCCGCCTCCTCCGGGGAGCGGGCCAGGATAGCCGGCGGACTGTCGATGCCGATGGCGGCGAGCAGCTCCAAGGTTGCCTCGCCCACCTCGCCGCTGTGGTTGTCCAACCAGGTTCGGGCCGGGCCGAGATCGCAGGTCTCGTCGGCCCCATCCGGCCGGAAGGGACCGGCCGCCTTGGCGGCGTGAAAATCCATCTGGAGCCGCAGGGCAGCGATTGCCTCCTCCGGGCCGTCGAAGATCGGCATGGGCGCCTGCTCCTTCACCGCGGCCACGGTGGGTCCGTCACCATAGAGAATCATGGCCAGGGGCTTGCCCGAGGAACGGATCGCCCCGGCAACGTGCAGACTGAGATCGGTGTTGAACATGGCGGTGAATACATCCTCACCGCCCTGGGGCATCCGTGGCCGCTGGCTGGCGAAGACGACGCCGTCGACCTGGTCGTTGGCGAGCACATGCCTGAAGATCCGT
>JAUWAH010000340.1 GCA_030602145.1 Desulfobulbus sp. | reverse complement strand
GCGATGTCGTGCAGCCAGTCGGTCCCCGTCATGGGCACATTATCCAGATGAACGGTGGTCGGCGGTTGGAGTAGGGCCGTCCGCATGGCAACGAAATCGTGCCAGCTCTTGCCGGTGACCAGAATGGTTGCGGCCAGCAGGTCGGCAACGCGGTCGGTGGCGATCTGATTGAACAGTTTGACGGTGATAAAGCCGGACGCATCGCCCGGGGCGGGGTGTTTGCTGTCCCGGGGGCGGCTGCGCAGGCAGGCATGAATGCCCCGACGGCGGAAGATGGCGCCGGCCAGGCCGGGCATGGCTGCGGACAGGGCCAGGGTGGTGCCGGCCGCCAGGTCGCGGTCCAGACTGTCGGCGGCGACCCCGTTGATAAAGATGGTCTGCACGGTTCGCTCGATGTAATCCTCGCTGAATCCCGGCACGGAGAGAAGAAAGGGAACCAGGGGAACCGGCCCGTCGACGGCAAAGAGAATACCGTGCTGGAGCAGGGAGGCGAACCCGGCCAAGGCGGCGGGTGGCAGGTTGAGGGTCAGCAGGGGTGGGGAGTCGGATTGGTGCATGGTGGAGCCTCGTGCAGGGAAAACGGACAACTGTACAAGTGGTATGACCTACCACAGACCGGCGGAAAAGAAAAGGGTGAGCCTTGTGCAATCATGGCGGCATGCCTGGTGGAGATGATGCGGCAGTGCAGGTTGGCTTGGCCCGTGCTGTCATATAAGGACGAGATCTCTCCCATCCGGTCGAGATGACGATATAAGGGGCGTGGATAAAGAGAGAAGGCGAATCTTGTTCTCCGAACGTTTTTTAGCTGCGTCATTTCGACGAAGCACAGCGAGGAGAATAGCTCGTCGGTTGCAGCATACTCATCGACTACGGCATGCGCATCAATTGTGGTGAGGCCCGAGATCTCTCCCATCCGGTCGAGATGACGATATAAGGGGCGTTTTCCGGGGTAAGGGCGGACAGATCGGAAAATCAGCCGCCCAACACCTTGGCGGTGATCATCTCCTTGGTGTAATGATCCGGTTCGGGCGACTTCCACTGGATGAACTGGCGGACCACGCGCTGAAAGGAGCCGTGATCCTCCTTGCACAGCTCGCAGATGGCGGCGGCGTTATCGCGGTACATGATGATCTTGCTGGCGGGGTCACCGTGCTCGTTGATGGCCGCCATCTTTCGGCAGCCGCAGTCTAGGCGTATGACCGCCACGCCGACGGCGTCCGGGCTGCCTTCGAAAATGCCTTCGATCATCGCCTGTTCACTCTGCTCGGCAGAGGGGGAAAGGCTGCGGGTCTGCTTTTTTTTGGCCATGGCGATGGGACCTCGGAGTTGAATGGAGAAGGACACGGTTCTTTTACCTCTGTTTGCCGTGGCTGCAAACTAAAAACGTGGCGGTCGTCACCCCTTGATCGAGAATGGTGGGCCCGTTGTCCAACCCCTGAAATACAGGGCGGACACGCAGGTAATCGTCCGGTTCGTCAATATCTTTTAACTTGACAAACGGAGGCCTGTCTTTTAAAGGAAGTTGATTTTTGCGTCTTGTCATTTCTTGGATTCGAGGCCGCAAGAACGTCGCCAAGTTTCTTATTCATTTCTAGTGGAGGTTGTGTCATGTGGGAAATCATTGTTGATGAAGATAAGTGTTCCGGTGATGAAGAGTGTGTAAACGCCTGTCCTGCTCAGGTCTTCGAGATGAAGAACGGCAAGGCCGATCCGGTGCATGCCGACGAGTGTCTGGGTTGCGAGACCTGCGTTGAAGTATGCCCCGAGAACGCCATCACCGTGACTGAAATCTGATCGAACCGGACCATCGGTTTGAGCAATAAGCCCATCCCTGCCGGGATGGGCTTATCTTGTTTCTGGGGGCGCGAGTCCCTTGGAGGGACTATGATTCCTCTCGCCAAGCCCGGCGTATCGCGGGCGGTGCATCTCTTTGCCGCCCCCTTCCTGTGGACCGCCGTCGGCAGCTATCTGGTGGTGCGGGGCTGGGGGTGGCTCGGTGCGGATCAGGGCCGATGGCTGCTGATTGTCGCGGCGGTGGCGGGCACGCTCAAATCGATGTTCATCCTCGACCGGATGGCCCGACGGTCCCTGCAGCGGATTGTGCTGTTCAAGGACAATACCTGCCTGGGCGCTGTCTATTCCTGGAAAACCTGGCTGCTGGTGCTGGTGATGATGACCGCCGGATGGTTGGTGCGGACCATCACCCAACCGGGTCCGATGATCGGCACCCTGTACTGCACCGTCGGCTGGTCCCTGTGTCTTTCCAGCCGGTTGGGCTGGCTGGAATGGTTTCGACATGTGCATGCAATCACTGAATCGTATTGAAATCAGTCGCTCGGCGCTGATCCATAATTTTCAGATCTGCCAACGCTGGGCCGACGGGGCGGCCATCATGCCCCTGGTCAAGGCCGACGGCTACGGCCACGGCATGATCGACTGCGCCCGTGTCTTTGCCGATCAGGGCGCGGCGGCCTTCGGGGTTGCCGAGGCCATCGAGGGCGTCCGGTTGCGCGAGGCCGGCATCACCCAGCCGGTGCTGGTCCTGGCCGGCGTCATGCCGCTGACCCTGCCGCTGATCGTTGCCGCCCGGTTGACGCCGGTGGTCAGCGACCCGGCAATCCTCACCGAGTTGTCTTCGGTGGCCGCCGGTCAGTCCGCCAGCGTCGGGGTTCATCTCAAGCTCGATGCCGGCATGGGCCGTCAGGGCGCCTTGCCGGCCGATTTCGCCGAGCTGCTCGATCTGGCCCGCCGTCTGCCCCATCTGCGACTTGACGGCGTCATGGCCCATTTTCCCCTCTCCGATGACCGGACGTCGGCCAATTCGGCGGAGGTACTCCGTACCTTCATGGCCGCCACCGCGCCGTTGGCCGATCACGGCGCCGGGAAATGCTGTCTCCATCTTGCCAACTCCGGCGGATTATTTTATGTTGCCGGCGCCCGGCTCGACATGGTCCGGCCGGGCATCGCCCTGTACGGCTACTACCCGGACGGCGCCGCCGGAAGAGTCACGGCCGTGCCGCCCCCGCTGCGGCCGGCCATGCGATTTGCCAGCCGCATCATTCAGGTGCGGCGGCTGCCGGAGGGCAGGGGGCTGGGGTACTGGCACCTGTTCACCACCGCCCGGCCCTCGGTGATCGCCGTGCTGCCGGTGGGGTATGCCAACGGCTATCTGCGCAACCTGTCCAACCGGGCCCAGGTGCTGATCAACGGCCGGCGTGCGCCGGTGGTCGGACGGGTGTCCATGAACCTGACCCTGGTGGATGTCACCGATCTGCCCAAGGTGCGGGTGGGCGACGAGGCAGTGCTGCTCGGCAGTCAGGGAGAAGAAACCATCACCGCCGACGAGATCGCCGATTGGATGGAAACCATCAGCTACGAGGTGCTCTGCCTGTTCGGCCAACTGAACGAGCGGGTGCTGGTCGACTAGGCGCACCGGACGCACTGCATCGACATTGAAGAGACTACGCGACAGGTCATGATCAAATCACACATCAAGGCAATTGTTGACCGCTGCTTTACCGAGGGCGTACGGCTGGGCCATTGGAGCGCGGCCGCCGAAGGGCGGTATGCCATCGAGGTGCCCAAACGGGAAGGGCAGGGCGATTTCTCCACCAACTTCGCCCTGGTGGCTGCCGGCATCGACAAGCGCAAGCCCCGCGACCTGGCCGGCTCCATGGCCGAACTCCTCGCCGGCCAGCCAATGGTCGAACGGGTGGAGATCGCCGGGCCGGGCTTCATCAACCTCTTTCTCGACCAACGGATCTGGACCACGGTCCTGGCCCCGATCTATCGGGAAGACGAGCGGTTCGGCCGCTCCGATGCCGGCAGCGGCAGCCGGGTGCTGG
>JAUWAH010000287.1 GCA_030602145.1 Desulfobulbus sp. | reverse complement strand
GGGTTTATGCAAACAGTATCGGGGCCAGACGGTACCGGCCCTTGATCGCTTCAGCCTGTCCATCGCCCAAGGCGAACTCTATGGACTGCTCGGCCCCAACGGCGCCGGCAAGACGACCATCATGTCCATCCTCGCCGGATTGCAACCTCCCGATGCCGGCACGGCGCGAATCCACGGCATGCACTACGGTCAATATGCCGGGGCGATCAAAGCCAGCATCGGTCTCGTCCCCCAGGAACTCGCTCTGTATCAGCGGCTGACGGGCCTGGAAAATCTCTGGTACTTCGCCCGGTTGCTCGGGCTCAAGGGTGAGAGGCGCAAAGCCAGAATCGAAGCGAGTCTCGAACTCTGCCAACTGCACGACCGGGCCAGGCATCCGGTGGCCACCTATTCCGGCGGTATGAAACGGCGGCTCAATTTGGCCATCGGCCTGCTCAACGAACCCCTGGTTCTTTTTCTCGACGAACCCACCGTCGGCGTCGATACCCAATCCCGTCATCTCATCCACCAGCAGTTGCGGCGCCTGCACCTCTCGGGGACAACCGTCCTCTACACCACGCATTACATGGAGGAGGCCCAGGAACTCTGCTCGCGGATCGCCATCCTCGACCAGGGCAGGATTATCGAGGAAGGCATACCGGAACAGCTCCTGCACGGATCGGGCCACCATAACCTGGAAGAACTCTTTCTCAACCTGACCGGCCACGGGCTTCGGGACGATTGAACATGGGCGCGATTCTCACCACCGCCATCAAAGAACTGCTGCTCCTTGCACGCGACCGTGCCGGGCTGCTGGTGCTGTTTCTCATGCCGGCCACCCTGGTGGTCGTCATCACTCTGGTTCAAGAAAATATCCTTCAGCTTTCGGGCCAGCGGCCCACCGAGATGTGCGTCCGAGACGAGGATCAGGGCCCCTTTGCCCGCGGGATGGCATCGTATCTCCAGAAGGGACACATCGAGGCCACCGCATGGAATGCTTCCGTCGACGAGCTGCGCCAAGCCGTTACCGCCGGCACCTGCCAAGCGGCGCTGATCATCGCACCAGGCACATCGACCCGGCTTCAGGAGGAGATCGACCGTCAACTGGCCGGTGGCGAAGCCGCCCCGAGCACCGCGATATCCGCCACCGAACTCGATCTCCTTTTTGATCCGGCAACCATGGTCGGATTCCGCGCCGGCATCCTCGCCCGGGTGCAGATGGCGGCGCAGGCGACGGAACTCGAGATGAAAGCCGCCTGCTTGAGCAAACTGTTGACGGCGCAGGCAGGCGCCACCGCTGCCCTCCCCGCCGACGATGCGGCCGGGCGCAGCCTGCGGGAGATGTTCGCGCGCCCCCTGACCACCGTCACGGAGCGATCGGGCCGTGCAAGCCACGCCACCATGGCCGAGGTGTTGAATCCGGTCGATCGGAACGTCCCTGCCTGGGCCTTGTTCGGCATGTTTTTCACCGCCATTCCCATCGCAGGCACCATTCTGACGGAGCGGCAATCCGGGATTGCCCTTCGCCTCACCGCCATGCCGGTCTCGCCGATCCAACTGCTGGCAGGCAAGATGCTGGCCTACCTCGGTGTCTGCATGGTGCAATTCCTGTTGATCGCCCTGATTGGCATGTACCTGTTTCCCCGACTGGGCTTGGCAGCGTTCAGCCTGCCGGCCAATCCGCTGACACTGCTGACGCCGGTTTGTGCGAGCAGCCTAGCTGCCTGCGGATTCGGCGTCTGGCTCGGCTCTTTCTGCCGATCGTACGAGCAGGCGTCCACCCTCGGGGCCACCATCGTAGTCGCCGCCGCCGCCATGGGCGGCATCATGGTTCCGGTCTATGCCATGCCACCCATGATGCAGCAACTCAGCATCGTCTCCCCGCTCAACTGGGCCATCACCTGCTTTTCCGATCTGCTGGTTCGCGGCTATCCGTGGGTCGCCACCTTGGCCGATCAGGGCAGGCTTCTGGCCTTTTCCGCCGCGATGCTCATGCTCTCCTGGAAAAGGGCCTACAGATGGGGTATGTAGAACCGCGACGCAGGCTCCTCTTTCCCTTTTCTTCCTGGAAACGATACGATTTATGGGACTGGACAATCTCGAACGCGAACTGCTGGAGGCCATCTGCAGCACCTGCAACCTGCAGGAGGTGGAGACTGCGACGATCAAGGCCGACGATCCGCTGATCGGGCCCGATTCGGCCTTGGGCATCGATTCGCTCGATGCTCTGGAGATCGTGGTGATGGTGCAAAAAGAGTATGGTGTCCGCATCGAGTCGGAAAACACCAGCCGTATCGTTCTGCAAACGGTGGCCACCCTGGCGGCACATATCCGCAAACACTCCCCGCTCGTTCTCACACCACAGTAAACAACAGGTAGCCGACGGCAAACCGCCCACTCTCCGGCACAAATCCCAAAATCCGGTCGCCGCTGCGTAGCCGGCCCGAGTGAACCAGTTCTTCCAGCATGATATAAAACGAGGCCGAACCGGTGTTGCCCCGGGTGGTCAGATTGGTAAACCAGCGCTCCTGGGGAATGGGAAAGCCGATGTCATGGAGCTGCCGGTCCAGTGGCTCGCGAAAATAGGCCGACGAATAATGCGGCAAGAACCAATCGACCTGCCGGGGTGTCAAGCCCTGCTTGCGAGCGATGGGCGGCAGGCTTGCCCCGACCAGGGCCGGCAGGACTTCGCGATTGAGCAGCTTGGCATCCTGCTTGACCGTCAACACACCCCCTGCATGCCCCTTTCTTGATGCTTCGCGCCAGCCGACGACCCCGCCGTCGACCTGCTTGCTGCAGCCCGCATACATGCAGGTTTCTAGACGATGCGCCTGGGAGGAGAGTTCTATCCATTCGATGCGCAGGCTCGGGGTCCCGCTCGGCTGTCGCTCGATCAGGGCGGCACCGGCACCATCGGAGAGCATCCAGCGCAAAAATTGTTCTTCAAAGGAAAAGGCGGGGTGACGGGGTTTTGATGCACAGTCGCCGGCCTTGGTGCTGCCCGCATGCGCAAAAAAATCGGTCCGCATGAAGGAGGAGGCCAGTTCGGAGCCGGTGGCCACCGCCGACTCGGCCGATCCAAGCGCAACCGACATGGCCCCGTACTTCAGCGCCATCACGCCGGAGAGGCAGATGCCGGCGGTACTGACCACCTCGCAGGGCTGCCCGCCCAATTCGCCATGCACCATGGAGGCATGGCCCGGCATCAGCTGATCCGGCGAAGAGGTGCCGCAGGCAAGGCAGGACCACCCGCCTGCACCGGCCGCTGGCAGACGGCGTACGGCCTCGGCGGTGAGCTGGGCATTGGTGTGGGTGGGCTCACCGGTCTCCCTGTCGATGGCGTAATGGCGGCTCCGGATGCCGTTGCTGGTGAGGATCTTCGTTCTGGTTCGGCTGGAAAGGCGATCGACCGGACCAAGGTAGAGGTCAATCTCCTCGTTGGCCACAGGATCGCCGGGAAGAAAAGAGGCAAGGGCGGTGATATAGGCGTCCATCACTTAAATCCGGGCATGCCGATGGCTCTGGGCAAGCAGTTCGGCATAGGCGCTGTAAAACCGCTGCTCGTCGAGTCGGGTTGGGATGACGGCATTGGTCAGGGTGTAGTAATCGAGATCGTGGTTGACGATCCGAGACCGCAGGGAAGCATGCAGGGGCGTCCCGGGCAGCGGCGTCATGACCGTGATCATCGGCAAATCGATGGGGTGTTCGGCCAAATACTGTCGCAGCCGATCGAAATCATCCTCGCCATACTCCGGGTGGACGATGAAATCGCCGACAATGGTTATGCCCAATTCGTGGAGGACCGCGATGGCCTCGGTGTTCGTCCGGGCCTGATTGGCCTTGTGCATGGAGGTGAGGCTGGTGTCGTCAATGGCCTCGAAACCGATGATCACCGCCCGCAAGCCCGCCTCCTTCCACAACTGCACCATTTCCGGATGGCGCACCACCGTGTCGGAACGGATATCCGCCAGGAACTGTTTGTTCAATCCGGCGGCCTTGATGGCATGGGCCAGGGCGGTCGCCCGTTCCACCGAACCAAAGGTGTTGGCGTCCACGAGCCGGATGACGGGTATGTCCGGAAGCAGTCCTATATCCCGCACCACAGCTTCCGGCGATCTGGTGAGGTAGCGCCCCCCGGTCTGCCCGCCGATCGAGCAGAAGAGGCAGGAATGCGGACAGCCAAAGGCCGAGGCCACAAAGCCCATGCGGAGGCCGAGCTTGGCAATGACATAATGACTGCGATAGCGATCGACCAGGTTGTACGATGGCGGCAGATGGTCAACCAAATCCGCGGGGGTGGAAGGTTGCCGCCGCAGCGACAGCGGTTTTCCCGGCGTGGTGCGATAGACGCCCGCAGGCAGAGGCGTGGCCCCTACAACTCCCGTATC
>JAUWAH010000070.1 GCA_030602145.1 Desulfobulbus sp. | reverse complement strand
ATCGGCATGCCGGTGTTGGTGCTTTTCCTAGGTGTCGGCATGCTGGCCGGATCGGAGGGCCTGGGTGGCATAGCCTTTGAGAATTACCATTTTGCCAACAGTATCGGCAGCGTCGCCCTGGCCCTGATCCTATTCGACGGCGGTCTCCGCACTTCGTTGCGTTCGGTGCGGTCCGCCTGGCGTCCGGCCCTGTCGCTCTCGACCCTGGGCGTGCTCCTCACCTCGCTGCTGACCGGATTTGCCGCCACATGGGTGCTCGGCATCCCCCTCTTGCACGGCATGCTTCTAGGGGCCATTGTCGGCTCCACCGACGCCGCTGCGGTCTTCTCCATTCTGCGGACCAGTGGCTTGCGACTTTCACCGCGACTCACCGCGACGTTGGAGGTAGAAAGCGGCTCCAACGATCCTAGGGCCATCTTTCTCACCGTCGGACTGATCAGTCTTATCATGGGCACTGCCAATTCGGTGGCCGGATTCGCCTTGTTGTTTGTCCTTCAGTTCGGTGTCGGCGGCTTGGTGGGAATAGCCATCGGCTATATTGCCACTTGGATTGTCAATCGCATCAACCTCGACTATCCGGGTTTGTATCCGATTCTAGTGCTCGCCTTCGGCCTACTTGCCTTTGGCTTGGCGGCCGTGCTCCAGGGAAGCGGTTTTCTGGCGGTGTATATTGCCGGAATCGTTCTGGGGAACAACTCCCTGGTGTACCGAAATGGTATTTTTCTCTTTCACGATGCCGGTGCCTGGCTGGGACAGATTGTCCTGTTTGTCATGTTGGGTATGCTCAGTTTTCCCAGCCGGCTAGTTGATGTGGCCACCGACGGTTTGGTGATCGCCATTGCCCTGATCTTTATCGCCCGGCCGGTGGCCGTGGCGCTCACGGCGTTTCCCTTCCGCTTCAACATACGGGAGTTGACCTTTCTTTCCTGGGTTGGCCTCAAAGGCGCCGTTCCCATCACCCTTGCAACCTTTCCCTTGCTAGCCGGCATGGAAGGCGGCGGCCTGATTTTCAATGTTGTCTTTTTTGTCGTCCTCGTGTCGGCCGTCACCCAGGGGTGGTCCCTCCCCCTGGTCGCGCGGCTATTGAAACTCGGGAGGCGATCTGATTCGACAACTCCGGTGACCGTGGAAATCAACGCACTACGTCACGTGGACGGCGAAATCGTGGAATACAAGGTTTCGACCGCTTCCAACGTGGCCGGAAAATCCCTCCGCAACCTCGCCCTGCCCTACGAGGTCACCGTAACCCTGGTCGTCCGCGGCCATGAGGTGATCATGCCCAGGGGCAGAACCGTCCTCGAACCGGGAGACCGGGTTTTTGTCGCCATGCGAAAAAAGGTCAAACCCCTGATGGACTGTCTCTTTGATACCTCTGCCGAGCCGCTTCTGCTGACCCTGGGCCAGCAGATCGTTTTCCGCTCCGACCATACCATCGGCCAGCTCTGCACCTTTTTCTCGCTTGCCTGTCCCACCGATTCCGACACCCCGCTCGGTATGCTGGTGAACGAATCCGAACAGGAGCACCCTGTCCGGCTCGGGCCGTTTCTCGTCACGCCCGGCACCGACTCCGGACTGGTGACGTTGATCTATTCACCCGAAAAATCCGCCCCGGTTATAATCGGTAACGGCGGCCAAGCGGTCGGTTCGACAGATCGGCACAATTAAAAAAACGACACCTGGGACGAAAAACCATGGCCGATGCACCTTGAACCGCATCGCCACCTTGTTCCCGTCCAACCCACTGCCCCATAAGGAGTGTTGCCATGCGCCATTTCCACAATATCCTCTATGCCACCACCGGTCCGGGCGAAGACTTCGAAGGGCTCAAGCAGGCACTCACCATTGCCGCCACCAACCAGGCCGCCCTGACCATCCTGATCGCCTATCCGGAGTTGCCCGAAGCCCAGCAGGTCTACCGGGAAAAATTCCGGGAATTCATGCGTCAGCAGACCGAGGCAGGGGTGGCGGCGGCTAGAGTCGCCCTCGATCTGGCCGTAGACGCCATACAGGTCAACCTGCAGGTGGCCAGCGCCGACGAACCGCCGGCCATCGTCATGATCCGGCATGTGCTTCGGGAAGGGGTTGACCTGGTGATCAAGGAGGCGGAGGGACCGGCCGAGGACAAGGGGTTCAAGGCCACCGACATGACCCTGTTGCGCAAATGTCCCTGCCCGGTGTGGCTGGCCCGGCCGATCGCCCGGCCGCGCGGTGAAACCTGGGTGGCGGTGGCCATCAATCCCGAAAGCCGCGACCGGACCGAGCACGATCTCTCGCTCCGGTTGCTTTCGTTGTCCCGCTCGCTGGCCGATACCTGTTCCGGCGAACTGGACATCGTCTCCTGCTGGGATTTCGAATTCGAGCGCTATCTGCGGGCCGGAACCCGTGCCAATCTACCGGAGACAGGTGTCCAGGGGGCGGTCGAGTACGCCCAATCCTCCCACAACCTCGTGCTCAACAATCTGATCCAGGAATCGGGCATCGGCGGCGTCTTCCATATCCACCGCCTGCGCGGCCGGGCCGAGGAGCGGATCCCGGCTTTTGTCCGGGGCAGGGGGACGGATATCCTGGTGATGGGGTCGGTGGCCCGAACCGGCATAGTCGGCTTCATCATGGGCAACACCGCCGAGAATGTGATGCGGGAACTGAGCTGCGGGTTGGTGGCCCTGAAGCCGGCCGGATTTGTCTCGCCGGTGCGAGCCTACTGAAACCATCCGGGATCATCCGGGATCACGGCGCTCTCCCCTGCATCGGAAGAGCGCCGGCCCGGGAGACCGCTACCACCGCTCCCAGTGGATTCGTTCCGGCCGCGTACGGTCGGCAGGACCGAAGTCCCCCTCCGGCCAACCGACGGGGATGAGGGCAAAGGGATGAATATGGTCGGGTATCGTCAGGAGACGACGACAGCCGGCCATTCGCTCCTCCACCGGATAGATCCCCACCCAGACCGTGCCCAAGCCCAGGTCACGGGCGGCCAACAGAGCGTTCTGGACCGCGGCGCTGCAATCCTGCGGCCAGAAATCCGGCCAGGGTCCGGTGCCGGGATCGCCGCAGACGAGGATGGCCGCCTGCACCTGCCGCACCATGGCGCTAAAGGGATGAAAGGAGGGAAAGGCGTCCAGCTTGTCCCGATCGGTGAGGATGAGGAAATGCCAGGGCTGCTGGTTACCCGCCGAAGGCGCCTGCATGGCCGCCTCGATGATCGCCAGCAGGTGTTCTTCGCTCACCGGGCGGTCCGCATACCGGCGGATACTTCTTCGGGTTCGTATCGCCTCCAAGAGTTCCATACGGCTCTCCCCTATCAACGGATGAAATTCATCCACACCTTGCTTTCCCGCGCAGGCGGAACGATCGCGTCCTTGCCGTGATCGACCAGCTTCATCAACCAGGCCATGTTCCGTCCCAGGGTCCGCATGATCTGCACCCCTTCCTCGTCCTTGGTGACCTCGCCCGGACGCGCCCCGTGGATCACGTTCCAGTAGTTGGAGGTCGGAATCAGCATCTCCGAATAACAGAGGAAGTTATTCAACTGATTGAAGGCGGGCAGTCCGCCGGAACGACGCACCGCCACCACGGCGGCACCCACCTTGTGACGCAGCATGCTGTTGTTGCTTCCGGCCACGTAGAAGGCGCGGTCGAGGAAGGACTTCATGGTGCCGGCCACGGCCGAATAGTGAACCGGCGTCCCGAACAGCAGGCCATCGGCCTCTTTCATCAACTGAATCCACTCGTTGACCGGGTCGTCGGCCTGGATGCACTGCTCGTTTCTTTTCTTGAAACACTGGCCGCAGGCCAGGCAGCCGCGCACCGCCTTGTTGCCGACATGGACGATCTCGGTGGCGATCCCCTCCTTTTCCAATTCTTCGGTCACCATGACCAGCGCATGGTAGGTATTGCCTTTGGCGTTGGGACTGCCGTTGAAAGCGACGACCTTCATAGGGTATCTCCTTGGACGTGGGTGTTGATCTGCTTTCCTTTTGCCTCTGTGCCGCCTATAATGCGCCATAGGTTGCATCACGTCAATAACGGACTTTTTCGGAACGTAGTCTCAATGAATAAACTGAGTACCTTTGAGGGAACCATAACAGCCCGAACATCGGCTATCCAGCCGGGGCACGCCGGCACGAACATCCTGGTCTACCGGGACAAGGAATATAACTGCGGTATCGACGTTACCCTGGCGGTGGTCGGCGGCAAGTGGAAGGCCTCCATCCTCTGGCACCTGGCCCAGGAGACCATGCGCTTTTCAGAACTGCAGCGGCGGTTCACCGAAACCACCCGCAAGATGCTCACCCAGCAGTTGCGCGAACTGGAGGCCGACGGCCTGGTGCATCGCGAGGTCTACCCGCAGGTGCCGCCCAAGGTGGAGTATTCGCTGACCGACAAGGGACGGAGTCTCACCCCGGTGCTGGAGATGATGTGCGACTGGGGACGGGACTATCTCCGTTCCTGAGACAGACGGACCACCTTTCTTTTCAGGAAAAAACGGCGCCACCAGGTGTTGGCGGCGAAGGGACGACCCGCCGCCTTGTCGAGAGCTGCCTCGGCGGGCAAGAGCAGGTCGAGGAGATGGACGGTCGGAGTCGACCGGTTCAGCATGGCCACGCAGCCGCTGCACGAGGCGACCAGCAGCCGACCACCTGCCTCCCGGCCGCGCAGCAGGGTCCACTCGCCCGCCAGGTCGGGGTCTATGTGGGCGACCGCGCCGCCCTCGCCGCAGCAGATCGTCCGTCTGCCCCGGTGGTGCATCTCGACCAGCGCATACCCCGAATCGGTCAACAGCCCGCGGACAGCCTCCTGCGATGGCTGGTCATCGCGCAGGGGGCAGGGATCATGGACACTCACCTCGACACCGCCACCGCGCCGCTCCCAACCGCCCACATCACCGGCATGGAGCACCTCCCATACCGTCTGCACCGCCAGCCCCTTGCCATACCATCGAAAAACCTTGGTACAGTTGGGACAGGCAGTGAGCATGGTGTTGATCCCCCGTTCTTTGAGGCGGGTGCGCAGGGCCTCGAACACGGCGTCGAAATGGGTCTCTCGGCCCAGGTCGTGGGAGGGTTTGATGCAGCAGTCCAGTACCATGCCCAGGTTCGGGACCAGGCGGCGAAGGTGTTCGAACAGGGCCAGGGTCGCCCGCGGCCGACTGCCGGGCAACCCGCAGCCGGGGAAAAAGACCGTCTTGCAGCCGGGTGGCAGCCCGTACCAGGAGAGCAGTGAAGAACGGCCGAGCCGTTCATGGGTGAGCAGCCCCCGATAGGGGCGGACAGTGAGGCCGCCGCTGGCCACCTGGTGGCGGCGAAGGGCCAGAAAGAACCCGGTGGGATCGAGGCCCTCCGGACAGACCACCGCGCACAGGCCGCAGAGACTGCACCGGAAGGCGGTACCCATCCGGCCGGGGTCACCGGCTTCGAGACCGGCGGCGATCGCCTTGGGCGGGCCGTACCGCCGCAGAAAGGCACAGTAGCGGACACAGGCGCCGCATTCGGTGCATTGGCTGCCGATGGCGGTCCGCAGCAGGTGAAGTGAAGATGCCTCCATCTCGTGGTTCATGACCGGCTGATTTGCTGGTGCGCTCCCCGATCAACGCCGGAGACGGGCAGACACCCGGTTGCCGCCGGAGCCGGTTACCCGGCGGCAACCGGAGGGATTACTTCAACGAATTGACGGGGCAATCGGCACCCTTCCAGGCGAAGATGCCGCCCGGGTGGCGATACACATTGGTATAGCCCAGATTTCTTGCCCAAACCGCGCCGTTGTCGCTGCGGGTGCATTTGACGAAGCCGCAATAGATCACGATCATCTTCCCCTTGTCGGGCCCGAGCAGTTGCTCAAAATCCTGCTGCGTCTTGCCGTCGGTCTCCTTGACATCCCACTGCTTCATTTCGGCAATGGGAAAGAGAAATTGCTTGGCCCCCGGGATATGGTTCTTCTTGTATGAGTCCTCGTAGGGCATGGTATCGACGATCACCATGTCGGTGCCGGCATCCATCTTCGCCTTGAGTTCCTCGGTGGTGATGATGCCGTAGCCGCCCTTCTGCACCTCGCGGAGCAGCTTCACCGCTTCCTGTTCCTTGCTCAGTTCCTCCTTGAACTTGCCGGTGCCGAAGGCGGAGGCGGAACCGCTCCAGCCAAGCATCAGCATACCGACCATCATGCCGGTGATCAACTTCGATGTCTTCATCGCGTTCTCCTTGTGTTCGAAATGTGGTTGAAGGCAGGGCGACCGTCTTCGCTGACGATGCTCCCCCACCGGATGAAAAGAAGGATAGCCAACATCACCGCGTCCCTCCCCAGGGCAACCCGAAGGCTTTTGTAGGCTTGCTCCGGGTCTCCGGGGCCGAAGCAGCCGCAGTCGACGTCCAACCCCAGGTGGATGCCGTAGGCAAGCACGGCCATGAACAGCAGCAGCATGCCGGCCATGGCCGCCAGGCTGCCACGCACCGCCAACGCCACGCCGACGGCGACCAGGATTTCCAGAATCGGCAGGGCGATGGCGGCAGGATGCACCAGGAAATCGGGCAGGAGACCGAATCCCTTGACCACCACCGCGAAGCTTGCCGGATCTGCAAGCTTCACCCCTCCGGAGTAGACGAAGATGCCGGCCAGCAGCCAGCGTGCGACCCGTTGACCCCAGCGAATGAACCGGCGGCCAACCGGACTGCCCGCCGTGCTGTGGCCATTGTGCTCCATTGGTGCTCCTCCTTGCCGGACCGGCGTGCGGCAGGGGTACCGGACGCCCCGGCACTCCACACAATTTTCCTTTCGAAGTCAAATAGGTAATTCGGATACAGCCTGGCCGACAGATTGGCATAACCGTTTGATACCATGGATCTTCCCGACCTGTCGGGAACACGGTCACGATCCGTACACCCTTTTGCGCCGGAAAGTGGTATGCTCCCGGCCAAGGACAGACCAACAGGGACGCGCCCTCGCCTCCCCATCCGACACCTCAACCAGCAAGGAGCACCCTGCGCATGGATGGACCACGCAATGCAGAGCATCCCGCCTTCGAGGGTTTGACACCCGAACGAATCCTGGAGACGGTGGAGTCGGCCCTGGGCATCGCCTGCACCAATCTGTGCCGACCCTACAACAGCTATATCAACCGGGTGTTCGAGGTGGAGGATAAGGCGGGCAACGGCCTGGTGGTTAAGTTCTATCGGCCGGGACGCTGGACGGTGGAGGCGCTGCGGGAGGAGCACGACTTTCTCCTCGAACTGGCGGATGAAGAACTGCCGGTGATTGCGCCGCTGCCCCTGCGGCAGGGCGGGACCCTCGGGCAGTGGGGTGCGGTGTCGTTTGCCGTTTTTCCCCGCAAGGGTGGGCGGTGTGTGGATGAATTCAATGAGGAGCAGTGGCTGGCCCTGGGCCGGCTGCTGGGGCGGTTGCACCTGGTGGGGGCCAGACGTCCGGCGGTGCACAGGAATCGCATCCACCCGACCACCACCACCACGGCCCAGGTGACCTACATCCGCAAGAGCGGCCTGGTTGCCGACGATCTGCTCGATGCCTATATCCGGATCACCGGTGAGATCATCACGGCCATCACGCCGATGTTCGACGGCATCGAGGCCATCAGGATCCACGGCGACTGCCATGCCGGCAACCTGGTGTACCGACCGGGGGAATCCTTTGTCCTCCTGGATTTCGACGACATGGCCGTCGGGCCGCCGGTGCAGGATTTCTGGATGCTGCTGCCCGGCACCCTTGGCGACGCCTTCGTCGAAACCGATCTGCTCCTCGAAGGCTACGAAACCTTCCGTCCCTTCGACCGTACCAGCCTGCGCCTGATCGAACCCCTGCGAGCCATGCGCTTTATCCATTACACGGCCTGGTGCGCCCACCAGGTGGTCGAGGACGGCGCCACCACCGTGGTGCCCGATTTCGGCTCACGCACCTACTGGCAAAGCGAGATCGATGACCTGCACGATCAGTTGGATCGGATCCGCGAGGGTTTCGGGCCCATCGGCAATTCGGCCTGACCGGCATGGCACCGCCGCCGAAACCGACACGTTCGGGAAACCCCCTCAACAAGGGGATGCAGACAAGGAAAAACAACAGGTTGGCAGGTTTTTCCATGGCAGGGGATTCGGCGGACCGAAGGGTCACCGGGCAAAAAAAACTTTCCCAACCGGCCGGCATCCATTACATTTCGCTCCGATCGACGTTCCGTGACGCCGGCTCGAAAACTCATCGATTCACTTGGCCGGGACCGGCAAACCGCACACCATGCCCTTTGCCCGGTTGAGGCGCAACCATTTATCAGCAGGAGAACAGACCATGAAAAAAATCTGCGCACTCGTTGTCTACGCGGCGGTCGCCCTGGCCCTCGCCGGCTGCGGCGCGGCCACCATCGCCCCCAACTACCAGTCCACCAATCCCGACCTGATGCGGATCGGCGGTGACACGCCGGGCAGCAAGGACTCGGAGATCATCAACATGGGGTCCTACTGCCTCCAGGTGACCGACAAGTGGAAGGCCGACGGCAAGACCCCGGACGGCCAGATGATCTGGACCAAGGACAGCTACCGCAAGGCCGTGCCCTGCCGGTAACCTCGCCCGCCTTCAAGGCGCCGGCAGACGATGCCGGCGCCTTGACTCGTTTTCCCCGCCCTTCGGGACACGGCCTGTAGCGTTTCCCCATGGCCGTCAAACGGGCACACGACCGCATGAATCGGTCGCTCCCGCTCCCCTGCTCATTCCTCC
>JAUWAH010000468.1 GCA_030602145.1 Desulfobulbus sp. | reverse complement strand
AGCCGGAGGTATAGACCGGTTGATCGCCAACGGCGTCGTCGATTTCGAAATACAGCTGCTCCAACCGTTGCTGGAGCAGCTGCTGCACCTCTTCACCGCCACCATTGGCTGGACCGGCGGGCTCGGTTTGCTGCGCCGGGGCCGGAGCGGAGACCGGTGACGGCTGCGGAGCGCTGTCCGCGGCCTGGACAACCGGGAGGGCGAAGAACAGGGACAGGAGCAGCACCCCGCCCGAAACAAGGCAGAGGAGGCGGGACAGATGGCGACGAAACGGCATGGATGGCATTCCTGGGAGCTGTGGGGCTTGTTCGGATGGAGTCGGGACGAGGGAACCTCTTGGGCAAGAAGGGACAAGTTCGAGACCACGCATCCTTTTCTTTTAAGGAAAAAGGCCGCTGTTGACAAGCAATACCGGCCGTTATTGACGAAAAAGAGCGCCCACCGGCTCCTTTCGGCCCGCCGCCAAAGACGCACCGCGCTCCGCCCCCTGCACCGCTTCCCGTTTGACCCGGCCGGTTTGCCTGTGCTATCCTCAGGAAAAACAACCACCAAGGAGGGTGAATATGTCCCCGCTCTTTCTCTCGCCGGTCCTGCTCTGGTTCCTGGCCGGTATCGTCTTTCTGGCCCTCGAGCTGGTTCTGCCAGGCCTCATCGTGTTCTTTTTCGGGCTCGGCGCCTGGTGCACGGCTCTGGCTGTCTTTCTTTGGCCCATGCCCCTGGCCCATCAACTGCTGGTCTTCCTGACCGCCAGTCTCCTGGCCCTGCTCTTGCTCCGCTCGGCCCTGAAAAAGGTTTTTCTCGGCCGCACCCTGGAAACGGATGCCATGGAGAGGCCGCTGCCTGCCGGCGCCACCGGCGAAGTGATCGAGGATATCGTACCGCCGGCGGCGGGCACGGTGAAATACGGCGGTTCATTCTGGCAGGCCACGGCCAACATGCCGCTCACCAAGGGAACGATCGTCAGGATCGTTGATAAATCAAACCTGACCGTCAAGGTCGGCCCGGTTGCACCGGAAGGAGAAAACTGATGGACAATCTGTTGATCGGCGTTGTGGTGCTTGTTGCCTTTGTTATCGTCCTTCTGCTCAAGACCGCTGTGGTGGTCGACCAGCAGCATGAGTACGTGATCGAGCGGCTGGGCAAGTACCGGACCACCCTGGAAGCAGGATTTCACATCCTCATCCCCTTCTTCGACAAGGTCGCCTACAAGAG
The DNA here is from genome assembly GCA_030602145.1 of Desulfobulbus sp. GTDB lineage: Bacteria > Desulfobacterota > Desulfobulbia > Desulfobulbales > Desulfobulbaceae > Desulfobulbus. Next base: position 1,389 of record JAUWAH010000468.1, on the reverse strand, counting down.
AAGCCTCAAGGAGGAGTCCATCGACATCCCGGCCCAGACCTGCATCACCGCCGACAATGTCTCCATGGAAATCGACGGCTGCCTCTACCTGCAGGTGGTCAACTCGCGGCTGTCGGCCTACGGCATCGACAACTACCACTTCGCCGTCGCGCAGATGGCCCAGACCAGTTTGCGTTCGGCCATCGGCAAGATCACCCTCGACAACACCTTCGAGGCCCGGGAAAACCTGAACCGGCAGGTGGTCGAAGCCCTGGACGAGGCCTCGCAGAACTGGGGCGTCAAGGTGCTGCGCTACGAGATCAAGGACATCCAGCCGCCGCGCAGCGTGCTGGATGCCATGGAAAAGCAGATGAAGGCCGAGCGGGAGAAGCGGGCCGAGATCGCCAAGTCCGAAGGTGAACGCCAGGCGATGATCAACCGGGCCGAGGGTGAACGGGCCGAGGCCATCGCCCGCTCCGAGGGCGAGAAGATGCGGCTGATCAACGAGGCCGAAGGGCAGGCTCAGGAGATCCTTAAAATGGCCGAGGCGACCGCCGAAGGCATCCGAAGTGTGGCTGCGGCCCTCAGCGAGCCCGGCGGCGAAGAAGCCGCCAACCTGGAGGTGGCAAAGAAATACCTCGACCAGTTCGGCAAGCTGGCCAAGGAGAACAACACCATGATCCTGCCGGCCAACCTGGCCGACGTCTCGTCGATGGTGGCCACGGTGATGAACACCCTGGCGCACACCAAAAAAGAACGGGATATCATCTGACGGCGGTCCCCCTGGCGGGCCGATCAGTGGCCGGTCTGCGCTCCGGCCGTGTCGACAGCCGCCTCCGGATGAATCAGGCGGGCGATGGCCACCAGGGTCTCGGCAAAGGTTGTCGGGGAGGGGCTGCACACCAGGTCCGGATCCATGACATGGACCCGGCCGGCCCGCACGGCCTCCAGGGCGGTGAAGCCCTGCCAGCGCTGCTTTTCCTCGGCACCGATCCCGTGTTCGGTGCCCATCACCGCAATGATGATCACCTCCGGATTCAAGGCCAGGATCTGCTCGGTCTTCACCGCCCCGGAGCGCAACCCGCCGGCCACGTTGATGCCGCCGGCCAACTCGATGAAATCGTGGGTGAACGAATCCTTGACCGACGAGTGGAGCGGATGGGCGCCAACTTGGAGAAACACCTTGCGCCGGGGCAAGGGAGCCACGGCGGCGCGAACCATGGCCACCTTGCCGGCGGCCTGATCGATGATCGTCCGGGCCCGATCCTCCCGGCCCAGCAACCGCCCCAAACGGAGAAAGTGGTCGCAGATATCGGCAAAGGAGGAGGGCTGCTGGAAAACCTCCACCACCAACCCCAGCCCGCGCAGCGCCTCGACCTGCGCGGGCGGGGTCAGGTTGGAGGCCACCAC
>JAUWAH010000028.1 GCA_030602145.1 Desulfobulbus sp. | reverse complement strand
GGCCGGATCGAAACACCCATTGACGGCATCGTCCACTCCATCGCCTTTGCCAATTACGCCGATGGCATGCGGCCCTTCCATCAGACCCCGAAACGCGACTTTCTCCAAGCCCTGGACATCTCCTGCTTTTCCTTTATCAGTATCGCCAACCATTTCAAGGACCTGCTCGCCAGCCAAGCCTCGCTGGTGACCATCTCCATTTCCACCACCCGCATGGCCGCCGAAAACTACGGCTACATGGCGCCGGTCAAGGCCGCCCTGGAATCTTCGCTCTGTTTTTTGGCCAAGAGCTTTGCCGCCTTCTCCGAGATCCGCTTCAACGCCGTCTGCCCCGGGTTGCTCAAGACCTCGGCCTCGGCGGGCATCCCCAATTACATCGACAGCTATCTGTTCGCCGAGCAGGCCACTCTGCGGAAGCGGGCGGTGCAGACCGAGGAAGCCGCCAACGTGGCCGCCTTTCTTCTTTCGCCACGCTCATCGGGGATGACCGGCCAATGTGTGGTGGTGGATGCCGGCATGGGGATGAATTACTTCGACGCGGCCATCGTCGCCCGGACGGTGCGGTGAGGAAGGTTGGCGTGCCCTCCCTGTCGATGCTGGCCCGTTTGTGGCAGATGGTTGTCCGCGCCAAGGAGGTCTTCCTGTCGCCGAGCACGCCGCTTTCGGTCAAGGCTGGGCTCGCCCTCGGGTTGCTGTATGCCCTGTCCCCCTACGATTTCATTCCCGAGTGGGTACCGGTGTTGGGGTTGATGGACGATCTGGCCCTGGCAGCCCTGCTGATCGCCTGGGCCAATCGGTATTATGGGGCCAAATGAGAGGCGAACAGATGGAGATCCTCGACTGTCCCGTTTGGCCGGCAACCTCTCCTCAGGGAGAGTGGAGCAACCCGTCACTGCGGTTACGAGACGGCATGGCCGGGTGTGAGAGGATGCCGTGAAGCTGCGCTATACCCAGGTCTGTCTGCATGCATTCGGCTACCACCTGCCCCCGGTCGAGTTGACCTCGGAGAGCATTGAGGAGCGCTTGGCGCCCCTGTACGAACGGTTGAAACTGCCGGCCGGTCGTCTGGAGTTGATGACCGGCATCAGGGCCCGGCGGCTGTGGCACCCAGGCACCAGGCCCAGCGAAGGAGCCGCCGCTGCCGGGGCCGCAGCCATGGCCAAGGCGGGAGTCGATGCCGGCGACCTGGAGTGTTTGCTGTTCACCTCGGTGAGCCGCGATATGATGGAGCCGGCCACCGCCGCCTTTGTCCACCGGAGCCTCGGCCTGCCCGAAGACTGCCTGTTGTTTGATATTTCCAATGCCTGCCTGGGATTTCTCGACGGCATGATCATGCTGGCCACCATGCTGGAACTGGGCCAGGTGCGGGCCGGCCTGGTGGTGGCGGGCGAGACCGCCGAAGACCTGATCGAATCCACCCTGAGCCACCTGCTGGCCGACGCCGCCCTCACCCGCAAGTCCATCAAGCCGCTGTTCGCCTCGCTGACCATCGGTTCCGGAGCCGTGGCTCTGGTGATGACCCGCAGCGACTTCCGTGACACCGGCCACTATCTCCGCGGCGGCGCCTGCCGCGCCAATACCGCCCACAACGATCTCTGCCAGGGGGGGCAGAACGCCGAGCAGGGCACCCTGATGTCGACGGACTCGGAGCAGTTGCTGGAGAAAGGGATCGAGACCGCCGCCGCCTGCTGGCAGTCTTTTCGAGCGTCCCTGGGCTGGGAGAAGCAAGACATCGACCGGTTTTTCTGCCATCAGGTTGGCAAGGCCCACGCCCAGATGCTGTTTGAGACCTTGGGCCTCGACCCGGCCCGGAACTTCGAGACCCTGCCGACCCTGGGCAATGTCGGCTCGGTGTCGGCACCGATCACCATGGCCCTGGGCATCGAACAGGGAGCGCTGGTGCCCGGTCAGCGGGCCGCGATCCTGGGCATCGGTTCGGGGATCAACGCCCTCATGCTGGGGGTCGACTGGTGATGGACCTGGCTGCACCCCTGGCCGAATACCCCTTTGAGCCGCGCTTCTTCACCGTCGACGGCCACCGACTGGCCTACCTCGACGAGGGGGAAGGGCTGCCGCTGGTCATGGTGCACGGCAACCCCTCCTGGTCGTATCTCTACCGCAACCTGGTCAGTCATCTGCGCGACCGGTTCCGTTGCATCGTGCCCGATCATCTCGGCTGCGGCTTTTCCGACAAGCCGCAGGACTATCCTTACCGGCTCGCCGATCATATCGGTAACCTGGAGCGTCTGCTCGATCACCTGCGGGTAGAGCGGTGCGTGCTGGCGGTCCATGATTGGGGCGGTGCCATCGGCATGGGTTGGGCTGGTCGTCATCCCGAGCGGGTTGCCGGCGCCGTGGTGCTCAACACCGCCGCTTTTCGCTCGCGCCGCCTGCCGCTGCGGATCGCGGTCTGCCGGTGGCCGCTGGTGGGGCCGCTGCTGGTGCGTGGCCTCAACGGGTTTGCCCGCGCCGCCACGGTCATGGCGGTCAGCAGGCCGATGCGGCCCGGGGTGGCCCGTGCCTTCCTCGCTCCCTACGACAGTTGGCGCAACCGGATTGCCCTGCTCCGCTTCGTTGAGGACATTCCCATGAATGAGCGCCATTCGTCCTGGCCGCTGCTGGTCGAGGTCGAACGCTCGCTCGACCGGCTGCACGACTGCCCGCTGCTTCTTTGCTGGGGCGGCCGCGATTTCTGCTTCACCAAGCATTTCTACGCGGAGTGGCGCCGCCGTTTTCCGCATGCCGAGGCCCACTATTTCCCGGCCGCCAATCATTATGTCCTTGAGGATGCCGGGGACGAGATCCGATTGCGAATCGAGAGCTTCCTGCGGCGATTGGAGAACTGAGCGATGACCGACTGCAACATCGCCACCGTGCTTCGGCAGACGGCGGCCGCCCAAGCTGACCGGGTCGCGCTGGTGGCCCTGGAGGAAGGGAAGTGGCGCCAGTGGAGCTTTGCCAATCTCCGGGACAACAGCGACGGCTTTGCCGCCGCCCTGCATGCCGAGGGAGTCCGCCGGGGCGATCGGGTCATGCTGATGGTGCGGCCGTCCATGGCCTTCATCTGTCTGACCTTTGCCCTCTTCCAATTGGGGGCGGTGGTCATCCTCATCGACCCGGGCATGGGGTACCGCAATCTGCTCCGCTGTATCGGATCGGTGCGGCCGGACGTGCTGGTCGGCATTCCCCAGGCAATCCTCTTTAGTCGCCTCTTTCTCCGGCCCTTTGCCACGGTCCGCAACCGTCTGACCGTGGGACGGGCCTGGTGGTTGCCGGTCAGATCTCTGCAGCCGGCCCCGATCCCGAGAGAATCTCCGCCCAGGTTTGAGGCGGCCCCCTCCGACCCGGCGGCCATCATCTTCACCACCGGGTCCACCGGTCCGCCAAAGGGCGTGGTCTACACCCACGGCATCTTCCAGGCTCAGTTGCGCCTGATCCGCGATTATTACGGCATCGGTCCCGGCGATGTCGATCAGCCGGGTTTTCCGCTGTTCGGCCTGTTCGCCACCGCCCTCGGAGCCAAGGCGGTGATTCCGGATATGGATCCGACCCGGCCGGCCCGGGTCGATGCCGAGAAATTTGTCGCCACATTGCTGGCCCACCGGGTCAGCTACTCCTTTGGCTCGCCGGCCATCTGGAATGTGGTCAGTCGCCATTGCCTCAAGCAGGATATCGTCCTGCCGGTGCAAAAAATCCTGATGGCCGGCGCCCCGGTGCCGGGCGACCTGGTGGCGCGGGTCCAGCGGATTCTTCCCGAAGCGGCCCAGATCTTCACTCCCTACGGCGCCACCGAAAGCCTGCCGGTGGCCTCCATCGAGGGCCGGGAAATCGTGGGGGAGACCTGGGCGCAAACCCGAATCGGCCAGGGTGCCTGCGTCGGCCGTCCCTTGCCGGGGATCGATATCCGCATCATCGAGCCGGTGGACGGGGAAATCGGCTCCTGGGGTAAAGTCCGGGAGGTGGCTCCGGGAACCATCGGGGAGATCGTGGTCAGCGGCCCGGTGGTCACCCGCACCTATGCCGACAACGAGCGGGAGACCCGACTGGCCAAGATCGAAGACGGCACCGGGTTCTGGCACCGGATGGGCGACATGGGCTATCTCGACCACCAGGGGCGGCTCTGGTTCTGCGGCCGCAAAGCCCATCGGGTGCGGACGGCCGAGGGGGTCCTGGACACCATCCGCTGCGAGGCGATTTTCAATGAGCATCCCCAGGTGGTCCGTTCGGCCCTGATCGGGCTAGGGGAGAATTGTGAGCGGCGAACGCCGGTGATCGTGGTCGAACCGAAGGGGCCGGTGGCCGATCAGGAGCGGCTGTTTGCCGAATTGCGGCAACTGGCCTTGGCCAACCCCCTCACCGAACAGATCGAACATTTTCTCATCCATCGCTCCTTTCCGGTGGATATCCGCCACAACGCCAAGATTTTCCGCGAACAGCTGGCGGCATGGGCGGCCAAGCGGCTGCAACTGCCTTGCGGGTGATGAGAACGTGTCGTCCGGTCAGGACGGCGGAGGAAGTGGGATACCAGAAAATGATGGCTCGATGAAGAGGGGGATGATGCGACAGGTGGCGGTGACCGGCGGCGGCGGCTTTATCGGCAAGGCCCTGGTGCGGGAATTGGTTCAACGCGGGCTTCAGGTGACGGTGATTGGTCGCAGTCCCTACCCGGATCTGGAAACCATGGGTGTTCGCTGCGTTCGTGGCGATATCCGTGACCTGGAGGCTCTCGAAAACACCTTTCGTGGTTGCGACACCGTCTTTCACGTGGCCGCCAAGGCCGGCATCTGGGGACCAAGGGAAGACTACTTTTCCATCAACCTCACCGGCACGGTCAACGTCATCGCTGCTTGCCGGACATGTGGTGTGGACCGCCTGGTCTACACCTCGACGCCTTCGGTGGTTTTCGATCGGGTCGATCTCGAAGGGGTGGACGAAACAGCTCCCTATGCCAGCCGACCGCTGTGCCACTACGCAGCGTCGAAAATCCTCGCCGAACAGGAGGTGCTGAGGGCCGACGGGCAGGGCGTGCGGACCATTGCCCTCCGACCGCACCTGGTCTGGGGGCCAGGCGATCACCACCTGATTCCCCGCCTGCTTGCCAGGGGCCGGGCCAGGGAGCTGAAGATCGTCGGCAGCGGGTACAACCGGGTTGACATCGCCTACATTGACAATGTGATCCATGCCCATCTCCTGGCGGCCGACCACCTCTGTACCAGCGGCAGCGGGTCGGGTCGGGCTTTCTTCATAGGCCAGGAGGAACCGGTCGTCCTCTGGGACTGGATCAACGATCTGTTCGGCCGATTGAAGATTCCGCCGGTGACGGCACAGGTGCCACTTCCCGTTGCCTATGGCGCGGGGCTGGTCCTGGAAACCCTTTTCGGGCTGCTTGGCAGAGACGAGGAACCGAAAATGACCCGGTTCTTAGCCTGTCAATTGGCGAAATCCCATTGGTTCAGCCATCGCGGGGCGGAACAGATGCTCGGCTACAGTCCCCTCGTTTCCACCGAGGAGGGATTGACCAGGATGGTCGCTTGGCTGCATGGACAGTCGGTCTGTCGTGAGGGTGAAGGGACCGAAAAGTGAGATGGATCTGTAAAGAATGTTTGGCATGACGACAGAGATACGATATCTTTTAGCGTTTGTCGTCTGGAGTGATCGGGCGGGCGGCGAATCGGACGGAGACCCGATGGCGCGCCCTGTTTTTGCGGGTGTTGCCACCAACAAGCATAACTGAAAAATCCTATAAATATAATTTAAAAAGATTTGACAGCCGAACCAATTTTCAGTAGTTATCCGGAGCGGAAGATGAACCGCCATTCACTTGTTTGGGCGGGCAATTGCCATATTTTAAGCAATGAGAGGTAGTTAGTATGATTTCGATTGATGTGACGCTGTTGATGCACATAGTCAACATGATTGTGCTGATGTTTGTTCTCAATGCGATTCTCTATAAGCCGGTGCTGGGAATTTTGGAGAAACGGGCGCAAAAAATCGAATCATTGCAGGGTGATGTGGCTCAGTTTGAGCAGGATGCCCGTCAGCGTCAGGTTGAGCTGGATACCAGGATGCGTGAAGCCAGCAATCGAGCAAAAAAGGCCCTCGATGGAGCCCGCATGCAAGCGCAGGCTGCCGGAGCCGAAAAGCTGGCGGCCATCCGCAAGGAGTCCGACGGTGTCAAGGAGAAACAACTGGCTGATCTCAGATCCCAGATCGAGGCCGCCAGAAATGAGCTTCAAGGGAATGCCGAGGGATTTGCCCAGGCAATGGCAGGAAAGATACTTGGAAGGAGTCTGGACGCATGAAAGCTTGGAAAACAACACTGCTGCCGGTTCTGCTGGCGATACTGGTTGGCGCCCTGACGCCTGCACTCGTCTGGGCGGCTGGCGGCAGTTCACTGTCGGCGGAGAAGCTGAGTGATTTATTTTGGCGCGCGGTCAATTTCCTGGCGCTGGTGGTCATTTTGGTCAAGTTTGGCGCCAAACCGATCATGAATTCCCTGTCCGGTCGTCAGCAGCAGATCCGTGAGGAACTCGACGATCTCACCTCCAGGCGCGACGAGGCCGAACAGGCCTACAAGGAATTCGAAGCCAAATTGGCCGGTATGGAAAAAGAGATGGAATTGATCGTCCAGCGTGCCATTGCCCAGGCCCAAGTGGAGAAAGAGCGCATCTTGGCCGATGCCGAGCGGGCGGCGGAAGAAATCAAGCGTCAAGCGGAAGCTGCGGTGCAAGCCGAACTCGAGGACGCCAAGCGTCAGCTTCGGGAAGAAATCGCCGAGCAGGCAGCGGCCATGGCCGAGGAGTTGATCGTAAAAAATCTGACCCCGGCGGATCAGGTTGCGATCACTGAACAGTATCTTGAAAGAGTGGGTGCGGTACAGTGAGACAGACAATACTAGCTCGTCGTTATGCGAAGGCGCTTTTTTCCTTGGGAAAAGAGCAAGGGAAAACACAAGAGTACAGTGCGATGCTCAATTCGATCGCCACCCTGTACACCGATGGGACCACCGGCGTGGGTGATGCCGTCACCAACCCGCTCTATCCGTTGGACATCCGCCAGAAGGTCATGGTCAAGTTAGGGGAGTCGGTCGCAGCGGATGCGATTGTGACCAGCTTTCTCAATCTGCTCCTCGAAAAGAAACGGGCAGGTATTCTGCCTGACATTGCCGAAGCCCTGCAGGCAATGGTCGACAAGGATCAGAATATCAGCCATGGCACTATTATCTCCGCGGTTGAACTGAACAGCGACTTGCTCGCCAAAATTCAGGCTACGCTGGAAAAATTGACAGGAAACAAGGTTATACTTGAAACCCAGGTTGATCCGTCCATTATCGGCGGCATTATCGCCAAGGTAGGTGACTTGGTGCTGGACGGAAGTATAAAGACACAACTGAATGGATTAAAGGAATCTATCAAGGGGAGAGAATAATCAATGCAGATCAAAGCAGAAGAAATCAGCCAGATCATCAAGGATCAAATCGCTGGCTATAAAGCAGATATCGATCTGAAGGAAACCGGAACCGTCCTTTCAGTAGGTGACGGTATTGCCCGCGTGTACGGCGTCGAGAATTGCCAGGCGATGGAGTTGCTCGAGTTCCCGGGAAATATCTTTGGCCTCGCCTTGAACCTTGAAGAAGACAACGTCGGCTGCGCGGTCCTGGGTGATGTGCGCGATATTAAAGAAGGAGATATCGTCAAGCGGACCGGAAAGATCGCCATGGTTCCGGTTGGTCCCGAGATGGAGGGCCGGGTTGTGGACGGTATCGGCCAACCGATCGACGGCAAAGGACCGATCAATGCCAAAGAATCTCGCAAAATTGAAGTCATAGCTCCAGGCGTCATTGCCAGGAAAAGCGTGCATGAGCCTTGTTACACCGGCGCCAAGGCTGTTGATGCCATGACTCCGGTCGGCCGAGGCCAGCGCGAGCTGGTCATCGGCGATCGGCAGATCGGCAAGACCGCCCTTTGTGTTGATGCCATCATTGCTCAAAAGAATACTGACGTCCACTGCATTTATGTGGCCATCGGTCAAAAAAAATCGACAGTCGCCTTGGTCGTGGAAGCCCTGCGCAAACATGGTGCCATGGAGTATACCACCGTGGTTGCCGCCTGCGCCTCCGACCCCGCGCCTATGCAATATATTTCCGCCTTTGCCGGTTGCGCCATGGGCGAGTATTTTCGCGACAACGGTCAGCATGCGCTGATTATTTACGATGACTTGTCCAAGCAGGCGGTATCCTACCGCGAACTGTCGCTGCTCCTCCGGCGTCCCCCCGGACGTGAAGCGTATCCCGGCGACATCTTCTTCAACCATTCCCGGCTGCTTGAGCGTGCTTCCAAGCTCAACGATGAACTGGGAGCCGGATCATTGACCGCGTTGCCGATCATCGAAACCCAGGCCGGTGACGTTTCCGCCTTCATCCCCACCAACGTTATCTCGATTACCGACGGTCAGGTGTATCTCGAGCCGAGTCTGTTTTTTGCCGGTGTACGCCCGGCAATCAACGTTGGTCTTTCGGTTTCCCGTGTAGGCGGTGCCGCCCAGGTCAAGGCCATGAAACAGGTCGCCGGTACCCTGCGTCTCGATTTGGCCCAGTATCGCGAATTGGCAGCCTTCGCCGGTTTCGGCTCCGACTTGGATGCCGCCACCCAGGCCCAGTTGACCCGTGGTGAGCGACTGGTTGAAATTCTCAAGCAACCGCAGTACCAGCCCTTGCCAATGGAAAAACAGGTCACCATCATTTTCGCCGGCACCAAGGGATTTTTAGACAGATTCCCGGTTAACGTGCTGGCAGATTACGAAAAGGAACTCTACAGTTATATCGAGACCAACGAACCATCCATTTTCAACGAGTTGCGGGACAAACAGGTTATCTCTCCAGAACTTGAAGAGAAAATGAAGAAGACACTGGCAACCTTTGGTGATACTTTCAAGGCTACAAAGGGCCTGAACTGAGCGCAAGGGTAGACGCTTATGCCTGGATTAAAGGACGTTAAAGAAAAAATCAAGGGTGTCAAGAAGACCGCCCAGATCACCAAGGCCATGAATATGGTGGCCTCGGCGAAACTGCGCGGCGCCCAGGAGAAGATGGAACGTTTCCGACCCTACGCGAGCAAGTTCGCCGAGGCAATGCGCGACCTCTCGGGTGGGATGGAAAGCACTGATCTTCCCCTGATGGAAGTCCGTGACGTCAAAACAGTGGAAATTGTTGTCGTCACCTCAGATCGTGGACTGTGCGGCAGTTTCAATGCCAACATCATCAAGGCGGCTGAAAGGCTGAGAAAACAATACGAGGCCGAAGGCAAAAAAGTCAGTTTCGTCACCGTCGGCAAAAAGGGTACGCAGGCCTTCAAGAAGAGCGGCAAATTGCGAGCCCAGTTCAACGATATCATGGGCACATTCCAGATGTTCAATGCCCGTGAAATCTCTCAGAATATCACCGAGGCGTTCCTCAGTGGCGAAAGTGATCAGGTAGATATCGTCTACGGCCGGTTTTACTCGGTGGCGGTACAGAAGCCTGAGCGAGAAGAGCTGTTACCAATCAAACCAGTGAGTGGGAACGAGGATAATGTTCCCGGTAAGGGCGAGGTATCAGGTTCTTATACCTACGAGCCCGATCCGGGGGAAATCATGGAGGTGCTACTCCCTCTCTTCCTCAACGTTCAGGTTTATCATGCCATGCTGGAAGTCGGCGCCAGTGAACATGCTGCCCGAATGACAGCTATGGATAACGCCACTAATGCGTGTAAGGATATGATCAAGCAATTGACCCAGCTGTACAATAAAGCCCGTCAGGCCGCTGTCACCGGTGAACTGATGGACATCGTCGGGGGCGCCGAGGCCCTGAAAGGATAATACGAATACCATTTGGTATTTTACCAGTTTAGAGGAGGCCATTTCAAATGGGTGAGACACGAGTAGGAAAAATTATCCAGGTCATTGGACCGGTTGTCGACGTGGAATTTGAACCGGGCAATCTGCCCGACATCATGAACGCTCTCTTTATATCCAACCCGGCAATCAGCGACGAGCCGGACAATCTGGTATGCGAAGTCGCTCAACATCTTGGTGACAACGTCGTTCGCACCGTTGCCATGGACCAAACCGACGGCTTGGTGCGAGGCATGCCTGTGAAGGATACCGGCAATCCGATCACCATCCCTGTCGGAGCCCCCGCTCTAGGTCGAATCATGAATGTTGTCGGCCGTCCCGTTGATGGTCTTGGACCCATTGTTTCCGAAAAGAATATGGCGATCCATCGACCTGCTCCTGCTTTCACGGAGCAGGATACCGAGGTAAACGTTCTTGAAACCGGTATCAAGGTCATCGATCTGCTTGTTCCCTTCCCACGGGGCGGCAAAATGGGATTGTTCGGCGGCGCCGGTTGCGGGAAGACCGTTATCATGATGGAAATGGTCAATAACATAGCCATGCAACACGGCGGTATCTCCGTGTTCTGCGGCGTTGGCGAGCGAACCCGCGAAGGAAACGACCTTTATCACGAAATGAAGGAGTCCGGCGTACTGCCAAAAGCTGCCCTGGTGTATGGCCAGATGACGGAGCCGCCAGGCGCCCGGTCCCGCGTGGCCCTGACCGGTTTGACTGCCGCCGAGTATTTCCGTGACGAAGAAGGCCAGGACGTTCTCTTCTTCGTTGACAACATCTTCCGTTTCACTCAGGCTGGTTCCGAAGTTTCTGCGCTGCTTGGCCGTATTCCGTCTGCCGTAGGCTATCAGCCAACCCTTGCCACTGACCTCGGTGCGCTGCAGGAGCGAATCACCTCCACCACCAAAGGTTCGATTACCGCTGTCCAATGCGTCTACGTCCCAGCCGACGACTTGACCGACCCGGCTCCCGCCACCACCTTCGCCCATTTGGACGGAACAGTTGTTCTTTCGCGGCAAATTGCCGAGCTTGGCATCTATCCGGCGGTTGACCCGCTTGACTCGACTTCGCGTATTCTTGATCCCAATGTTGTCGGTCAGGAACACTATGCGACCGCCCGCGGAGTACAGGTTGCCTTGCAGAAATACAAGGAGTTGCAGGACATCATCGCTATCCTCGGCATGGACGAACTCGCCGAGGAGGATCAGTTGACCGTTGCCCGCGCCCGGAAGGTGCAGCGCTTCCTCTCGCAGCCATTTCATGTCGCTGAGGTATTCACCGGCTTTCCCGGTAAATACTGCAAGGTTGAAGACACCGTCCGCGGCTTTAAGGAGATTTTGGACGGCAAGCATGATGACCTGCCCGAAGCCGCATTTTACATGGTCGGTACCATTGAGGAAGCAGTCGAAAAAGCCTCCGCCCAACGAGCCAAAGCCTGATCACATCAACGCTGAAGCGAGGTAAACTGTAATGGCGCAAATTCATCTTGAAGTCGTAACACCGAGCGGGGCCGTGGTCAGTGAAGAGGTCGATATCGTCACTGCGCCCGGGGTGAGCGGTGAGTTTGGCGTGCTGGCCAATCATGCTCCTTTTTTAAGTACGATCAAGACCGGCACTCTAAGTTTTAAAAAGGATCGCTCCACCAGATTTCTTATGGTCACCGGTGGTTTTACCGAAGTATCCAACAACAAGATCACCTTTTTGGTTGAGAGCGCCGAGTTCGGTAATGATATCGATGTCGACCGGGCTCTTCGGGCCAAGGAGAGAGCTGAAAAGCGGTTGGCGCAGGCTCAGTCCGCCACTGAAAAGATCAACAGAGTTCGGGCAGAAGCAGCTTTGCAGCGATCCCTTGCACGCATACGGACGGCTGAAATGGCCCGCCGTTGATTATCAAATCCTGTCGGTTAGAATAAAAAAGCCGCCCCTCTGGGGCGGCTTTTTTATTTGCAGTGAGAAAGTTGCGGAGCCAGCG
>JAUWAH010000336.1 GCA_030602145.1 Desulfobulbus sp. | reverse complement strand
ACCAAGCCATGGATATTCAGACCTTGCGCAGACGGCACATGAAGCTGCGACTGGTGGAGGTGCCGGAAACCGGGCCACGGACATCGTCCTCGGTGAGGGCGTTGAGGTTGGCGCGGGGATCGTAGTCGCCCCAGCCCCAGGCCAATCGGACCATGCCGGGCCGCACCGTTGTCGACAACCGGGCCGTCATCTCGACCTGTCCCTTGGGGGTTTCGATGGCGACCCGATCCCCCTCAGCCAGTCCCTGCTGTTCGGCATCGTCGGCATGGATATCCACCACGCAGCTTGGCCCTCCCTTAAGCAGGGCGGGGATGGTGCGGAACTGGGAGTTGGTGAAGCGGATGTCGCGGCTGCCGCTGATGCCCAAAAGCGGGTAGTCGGCGGACCGGTCGGTGAAACTGATCGGATCCGGTCCCAGCCCCTGTTCGAACGGTACCCCGGCAAATCCGGCTTCGGCCAGCCGGGATGAGGAAAACTCCACCTTGCCCGACGGCGTCCTGAAGGGCTGGTCCCGGTATTTCTCGTATCGCATGGCCTCAAGCCGCAACCCCGTCTTGCCGTGGCTGCGCAGATCGGCCACCGTCACCCCGGCGGGCTCCAACTGGTGATCGATGGCCTCCTCGGCCGTCTGCCAGGGAAAGTCCTCACCATAGCCGAGCCTTCTGCCCAGCTCGAAGACGATCCGCCAATCCGGCCAGGAGTCGCCCACCGGCTCGATGACCGCGTTCTGGAGGATGATCGGATTGTTGCGGATCGAGGCCCGGTTGAGTTGAGTCTTCTCGAAGCAACTGGCCGCCGGCAGGATGACCTCGGCCAGCTTGGCCGTCTCGGTCATGAACATGTCGATGACCACCAGGGTCTCCAGCTTGGCGAAGGCGGCCCGGGTCCGGTTGGAGTCGGCCATGGTCACCAGCGGGTTGCCCGACTGGACCACCACCATTTTGAGCGGATAGGGTCGCTGGTCGAGGATGGCGTCGACCACGCAGCCCTGGACCTGGTTGCCCCAGGTTTCGGAGAAGGTGTTGAACAGGGGATAGGCGGCGGTGATGGGCGTCAGTCCTTCCGGCAGTCTTTCCTTCAATTGGATGTTGCGGGCCGGAACGGGCTGGGGCAGCACATCGCCGCCCGGCTTGTCGAGGTTGCCGGTGAGGGCGCGCAGCATGGCAACGGCCCGGGTGGTGTCGAAGACCTCGCGGTGCATGTCCAGACCGTTGCCGTCGATGATCGCCGCCGGCTTGGTGGTGGCGTAGAGCCGGGCGACCTCCCGGATCACCTCGGCGTCGAGCCACACCTGCCCGGCCACCGTCTCGACCGGGTAGCGGGCCGCCACCGCCCGCAGCTCCTCGAAGCCGACGGTATAGCGGTCGATGAACTCACGGTCATGCCACTGCTGGCGGATGATTTCGTTGATCATGGTCATGGCCAGCAAACCGTCGTGCCCCGGCTTGATCGGCAGCCAGATGTCGGCCTTGGCGGCCAGGGCGGTGCGCACCGGATCGATGACGATCAGGGTCGCGCCGTGGGCCTTGGCCCAGTGGATCCCCTCGGCCGCCCCCAAAGCGGTATTGCCGTCATTCTTTCCCCAGACGATGATGCACTTGGCGTTCTTGGCCTCGGGAAAGGCCATGGAGCCGTACACATAACTGTGGGCAAAATCGCGGGCCACGAAGCAGATCGAGCCGTTGCCGATGGTGTTGGGGCTGCCGAAGGCATGCATCAGCCGGTTGGGATAATCCCAGGGCGCACCCCAATCGGCGGCCATGCCCCGCAGCCAGGCCACCGACTGGGCGCCGGAGGTATGCCGGTGATGACGCATCCGCTCCGCCACCAGGTCCAGGGCCTCGTCCCAGCCGGCCTCGCGAAAGCCGGAACCATCCTCCCTGCGGATCAGCGGCGTGGTCAGCCGGGCCGGCGAGTAGACGATGTCCGGGGCGGCCGTCAGCTTGGCGCAGGCCAGTCGTTTGTCGGGATCGAGGAAGGATTTGCGCCGGGCGCCGATCAGCCTTCCCTCCTCCACCTCGGCCTCGATGGGACAGCAGGATGAACACAGACGGCAGACGGTATCGATCAACATGGCTTCCTCCTATCGGCTGGCGTGCACATAGCAACTGCGGATCAGTTCATAGTGATTGCTGTGGGTGCGGATGGTCCACCAGACGCTGCCGGGTTCGCCCACCCGCCAGGCCGGGGCCAACTCGCCCGCCCCATCGGTCAGCAGGGTCGCCACGTTGGCCAACCCCTTGCCTCCAAACCGTCCCTCCGCCGTACCGCCCAGCCACTCCTCGACCGGAGCGGCTTCGGTGGACCAGGAGAAGGGGTCGGAGAGGATGAATTGGGCATCGACGTCGCGGGTCACCCGGTTCATTTCCCGCAGATGGCCAAGCGGCGAAGGTACCTTGTCGACCAGGTTGAGCGAGGAGAACAGCCCGATGGACTTGCGGCGCAACGGCAGGGCCAGGGCATTGGCGACGATGAACTCCGCCCGGTCGCTCCGCCACTCCTCCGGCAAGCGGATGGTGACCTCCCGACGCAGCATCCCCTCGTCCTTGAGCGAGACCACCAGGGATCGTTCCAGGAGCAATCGCCGCGCCGCCCGGATGAAGGCCTGCGAGGTGTCGATGCCAAGGGCGAAATCGCAGCGGCTGCTCATCTCGAAGGTGAACCGCCCCACCGCGCCGCCGGCGTCGAGGGCCACCCCGCCCTGCGGCCGCATCAGGCCGGCCCAGGTGGCATAGGCCTGCGAACCCTGCGGATCGTCCAGCAGGTCGCTGAAATGGCTCCACAGGTAGGACGACACCACCTCATCGGTCTCATACTTGTTGGCGGCCCGTTGATTGTCGGTGGCCTGGGGGTCGAGCAGGGCGACGCCATCGATGATCGGGAACAGGGCGGCGCAATGCGAACACCTGAGCACGCCGGTTTCAATATCGCCGTCGGTCTCGTGGGTGATGTCGGCGGCCAGGCCGTACTCGCCGGGCAGACACAGGGGGCAGATGAGCAGTTCGAGCAGTTGCTTTTTCATGTCCGGAATACTCGATAGAGAAGATGGGAAAACCACTTTGTGGGCAAAGAAAACAGCTGTTCACTCAGAGACAAGCCATTAACTGTTGGGAAACAATCACAATTGAAACTACCTATCCATCCGGGGCGAGTCAACCCTTAAATGAGGCCTCAAACCATTTCTCCAGGGAGCCACCCAACTCTGCCCGGGGAGGCCTCCTGTTTACAAGCCGAACCGGATGGGCTAGGATGGGCCGTCCACCCCGAACCGTCCCTTTGTCCGGAGTCCAGCATGCACAGACGATTGCCCGCCGAATGGGAACCACAGGACGCCGTGCTGCTCGCCTGGCCGCACCCGGCCAGCGACTGGCGCGACCATCTGGCCGAAACGGAACGGGTGTATGTCGAGCTGATCCGGACCATCGTCCGGTTCCAGCGGGTGGTGCTCATCGTCCCGGCGGCCGCGCCGGTCCGCGAGCGTCTCCGCCTGGCCGGTGTCGACCCGGACCGGGTGGTCTTCTGCCCCATGGCCACCAACGACACCTGGGCGCGGGATTTCGGCCCGATCACCATCCTGGAAAACGGCCGACCGGTGCTGCTTGACTTCGGATTCAACGGCTGGGGGTTGAAGTTTGCCGCCGACCTCGACAACCGGATCACCGCCAACCTGGCTGCCATGGGTGTTTTCGATGGGTGCGAGGTGCGCATCCCCGGCCTGATCCTCGAAGGCGGCAGCATCGAATCCGATGGCGCCGGCACCCTGCTCACCACCTCCGCCTGCCTGCTCAGCCCCAACCGCAATCCCCACCTCGACCGAAAGGACATCGAGCACATCCTGGCCGACCTGCTGGGCATCCGCCGTTTTCTCTGGCTGGAGCACGGTTTTTTGGCCGGCG